>JBBQQS010000057.1:0-16336 GCA_038215525.1 Bryobacterales bacterium | reverse complement strand
AGTGCGTTTGAGCGTCGAGCCCGGAAACGGGGCTTCCACCTCATCGCCGGTGTGGACGAGGTGGGGCGCGGTTGTTTGTTTGGGCCCGTGGGGGCCGCAGCGGTGATCCTGCCGCCCCATCACGGAATTCGTGGGCTGAATGACAGTAAACTGCTAGATGCCGAGGAACGCGAGCGGCTCGATGTTTGTATCCGGGCCTGCGCGATCGCCTGGGCCATTGGACGCGGCGAAGTGAGCGAAATCGACCAGATCAACATCCTGCAAGCGAGCCGGCTGGCCATGCGCCGGGCGGTGGAAGCGCTCACCACGCGTCCGCAGTTGCTGCTGGTGGATGCCGTTACCGTGGAGACGGCGATTCCCCAAAAGGCTCTGATTAAAGGCGATGCCCGCTCGCATTCAATCGCCGCGGCATCGATTGTCGCCAAGGTCTTCCGGGACCGGCTACTCCAAACCTGGGATGCCGAGTTTCCTGCCTACGGTCTGGGTCGCAATAAAGGCTACGGCACGCCGGAGCACAAGGCGGCGCTGGAGCGTTGGGGCCCCACCCCGTTGCATCGCCGGACGTTTGCGCCGGTGCGCCAAATGGAACTGTTTGCCCTGGGAGCCGGCGCGTGAGCGAAACGCCCCCATATCGTTGGTACCACAAGGTAATCGCGCTATTGAGCGCCGTGCTGATCATGGAGATCGGCATTTTCCTGCTGGTGTACCCGTGGTTCGATCAGTGGAGCTTCTCGTACTTCAGCTATATATCTCCACGCTGGGATCGCATTTGGGATAGCGCCTACTTCCGAGGCGCCGTAAGTGGCGTGGGCCTGGTAAATATCTACATCGCATTCGCGGAAGTGCTGGGCTTGCGGCGGTTCTCGCAACCCGAACCGGACGATAGCGCCCGGGAGCTATAGAATAGAGAAGGCGGAAGACACATTGGAAAAAACTACGACAGCCCCCGCAACCGGCACCAACGTCATTTGGAACTTTCTCTTCCGGCGTAAACCGCAAAATCAGGACCCGCCGCGCGGTACCATTGCCGAATGGACCGTCACCATCGTCTTGCTGCTCTTCGGCACCACCACCTTGGTGCAAGCCTTCGTGATTCCCACCGGCTCGATGGAAGACACGCTGCTGATCGGCGACCATCTCCTGGTGGACAAACTCGCATACGCGCCCGGCGGCCCCATCAGCAAATACTTCCTGCCCTATTCCCCCGTCAATCGCGGCGATATCATCGTTTTCCGCTTCCCGGAGGATATCCGCCAGACCTTCGTGAAACGCGTGATTGGCGTACCTGGCGATCGCATCCGGATCGAGAACAAGCAGGTCTACCTCAATGGCCAGCCCATCAAAGAGAAGTACAAGTATCACAAGTGGGCTGGCTTTGACTCTTATCGCGACAACTTCCCCAGCGAGCCCAATGTGCGCCCCAACCCGGGCCTGATGCGGATGCTCGAAAACCACATCGTCAACCGCGAAATCGTTGTACCGCTGAATGGTTACTTCGCCATGGGCGACAATCGCGACTCCTCGCTCGACTCGCGATATTGGGGCTTCGTACCGCGTGAGAACATCATCGGCAAGCCGCTGATCATCTACTGGAGCTACGAGACGACCACCGACCGCCTGGCCGGCTCACTCATCAGCCTGGAGCACATCGTCGACCTGGCCACCAACTTCTTCACCAAAACCCGCTGGCGCCGCACTTTCATGCTGATTCGCGGCGAGCCGGTAGTCTGAAACAGTTTAGTAGCCGATTCAGGCCATTACGGATAGTAACCCTGGTACCGTGGGGGACTCAACCCAAGGGAACCGTAAGGAAAGTCCGGGGTATTCTTTAGCTATGTCAGAGAATGCGCCAGAGGTGGCCGCACTAATCCGTGAGGTTTACCCGCAACTGCGGGAAATGGCGCGCCGTTTACTACGCAAAGAACGCGAAGGGCATACCCTACAGCCCACCGCGCTGGTAAACGAAACCTTTCTGAAGCTCTTTGGCAAAGTCCCCGACGACGCGATGGCGCCAACGCGGTTTCTCGCTTTCGCCGCGCACCAGATGCGGCAAGTGTTGGTGGATTCGGCACGGCGGCACAAGAGCCAGAAGCGCGGCAGCGGACTGGGCCATTTGCCGCTGGTGGAAGTGCAGATCAGCCTGGGAAAAGACGTCGGCTCGCTGATGATGCTGAATCAGTTGCTTGACCAACTGGGGCGTGCCGATCGCCAGGCGCTGGAAGTGGTGGAGTTGAAATTCTTTGGCGGCTTCACGAACGAAGAGACCGCCGCCATCCTGGAGATCTCGAGCGGAACGGTGGAGGCCACGTGGCGGTATGCCCGGCTCTGGCTGCTACGCGAAATGAAGGAGCCCCAGCCAAGGCGGCCAAAGGCTAACGGAAAGCCTTTACTAGCATAATGTCGGAGTTTGCGACATCGAATTGGCTATAGGCCAAGCGGGTCTCGTCGGCCAAAAGGTCCATGCCCCAGAACACTTCGCGCCCAAAAGTATGCACGCGGGTGGTGAGTCCCGAATGACGACGAAGGAGAAGCGAAGGCCAGTTTTCAGTGGCCGACCCCGCGACGTAGTACACGCCGTCGCTCGACGGCACAAACAGATTGCGCCGGTAGAGCCGATCGGCCACGCGCACGGGAACTCCACCAGAGGAGGAGACCTGCCAAAGCCCTTCTCCCTCCTGGCGATGAGTAAAGTAAACCGTTTGCCCGTCCACGGACTCCCGTGCGAACTCCGCCGGCGCGTCCGACACCGTCACAAAGTGGTCCGCCGAGGGGTAAGGAGTTTTCCATAGCCTTTTGGGCGCGGTCGTGTTACGGATGACATAGAGCCAACGGCCATCGCGGGACACATCCGTCACCTTGGCATCGCTCAAGATTCGGGTGAGCCGTGGGTCGCCCTTGGCCGCGGCGAGATACACGCGCTCGCCATCGCCTTTTTTCCGAATCGAGATGACGAGATGGCGCGAATCTCGAGACCACACGACGCCCATGGCATCGGGCGCGGGCGTGTCGGTGATCTGGCGGGGATTCCGGCCGTCCGCATCGGCCACCCAGATTTGCTCCGACCCCGAACGCCCCGAAGAGAAAGCGATCATCCGTCCGTCCGGTGACCAGCGCGGCTCCTCATCGTCATAGGTGCTGGCGAGCAAGGGGGCGGGAGGCTGACCGGTACGCAAAGGCAGCGCCCAGACATTGCTATCAGAAAGATGAACACTGTAGGCCAGTCGGCCGGTGCCGGAGTGGACGGTAATCTTCTCGATACTGCGATCCAGTCCCGGAATCACCTGCGGCGCACCGCCGGAAGCCGAAACACGCTTGATGATGGCGTGGCCCAGTGGGCCAGTCGAGTAGATCAGGTCCCGGCCATCGGGCGACCATTGGACATTCTCGATCCGTTCGTATTGGGACGTCACCCGCCGGGGCTCTCCTTGCGGCCGGGCCACGTCGTCCAACGCGAGCACGAAGAGGTCGGCCGATTCCTGAGTCCAGCGGCGCACGAAGGCTAACGCCCGACCATCGGAGGAAACCGTCGGCTGGCGATCGCCCCGCGTGTGGGGCAGGTTGGGCACCAGAACCCGGGAAGTGCGGGTGCGCAGATCGTAGAGGTCCAGGCGCGAACCGTCCAAGTCGGTCGCACCCGTCGAAATGATCAGATAGCGAGCATTAGGATGCCAGGCCAAACTGCCCAGGTCGGCCTCGCGACACAACTCCACCTCCGGGCCGGACCCATCCAGAGGCAGCAGCATCACCGCAAAGGCCCCCGGCCAGGACCGGTAGAAAGCCAGATACTTCCCGTCGGGGGAAGGTGTCGGATAATCGTCGCTGGCCGGGTGGGTCACCACGGGCTGCGCGGCCCCCCCAGCCAGGCTTTGGCGATAAATGTCGTAGCGGCCCTCGCTGCCGGAAGCATAGAAGACCGATTGGCCGTCGCCGGAGAAGGCCGGCCGATAGTCGAACCCGGGGCTCGCGACGAGAGGAGCCGCTAACAGATCCACCGGGGTCTGCGTGCCGAGAGCCAGCCAGAGAACAAAGGCGGCGGCCAACACTAAGATGCCCGCGGGAATCAGCCAACGTTCGCCGAATGGGCTTTCCGTCAGCGCCGCAGCCAGAAATTCCCCCATGCGCGAGTGGCGCTCCGCCGGACTTGCCTTCCTCGCCCGGGCGATGGCAGCTTCCATGCCGGCCGGCGCGGGCCGCCCCGCCAGCATCTCCGACGCCACCACCGCCAGGGCGTAAATGTCCGATTGCGCGCTGGGCATCGACTCTTGCTCCGGAGCCATATACTGCCGCGTCCCGGCACGGCGCGGGGGCAGGCCGGTCAACTGCGCAATCCCAAAGTCGATCAGCGTGACTCGCTCCTCGGGCGTCCCCAAGTCCGACAGGATGATGTTCTCCGGCTTCACGTCCAGATGCCAGATGCCCATTCGGTGCGCCGCCGCCAAAGCTTGCCCCACCGCCTTCACCACGGCGCGGACCTCCAAAAGCGACAGTGGGCCCGATTGCAGGCGGCTCCGCAGCGTCTCGCCCGGAACATAACCCATCACCAGAAATGGAGTGCCGTCAGGCAGTTGGCCCGCATCGGACAGAGCCGCCACGTGCGGATGGCTCAGCCGACCCAGGGCAAAAAGCTCCGCTTGATAGGCGTCATCGTGGCCGTCCGGTGATGACAGTATCCGGTCGAGCAGTTTGACCACCACCGGCTTGCCGGCCACCGTTTCGTCGTGCGCCAGGTACACGCTCGAGAAGCCGCTGCGCGCCAGCAGAGACTGAATCCGGTAACGGCCATTCACCAGCAACTGTGGTGGCAGCGGCTCAGGCCAGGGCCGGTCTTTTGCGCCCAATAGCTCAGGCAAGGGCAACAGCAGAAAGTCAGAGGAGGTGGAGTGGACGTCGAGCAACGATGCGACTTCGCTGAAGGAAGCCTCGTCGTCCGGGAATTGGGCGCGCGCGAAGTGGTACCGCTCCTCTATCGGAAGTTGAGCGGCGGCGGCCAGTACGAACTTGATGCGATCCAATTCCGGCAGAGGCGTCATGGAGCTATGGAGACGAAACGCCCCCATAACTGTATAGCGCTAATCAGCCGCGAATGGGGACATCTACCGGCAAATATTTTTGCTATTGATCTTCACGATTCGCCGCGGCCCGCGGCATCGTCACTTCGCCGTTTGACCCCAGCAAAAGACCCTGAATCTGCACCGCCCTCTGCCAGGTATTCACCAGCGCCGCGATGTAACTGTCTTGTAGCTGGAATAGATTTCGCTGGGCGATCAAGGCTTGCGGATAGGCGCCAGCCATCTGGCGGAAGTTCGCCAGGTAGAGGTCGTAGGCCTGGCGGGCCTTGGGCAGAATGCGCGTGCGATAACGCTCCACGGCCAGCCGCGAGTCCTGGTAATCCTTGTACTCAGCGGCGAGCCGCGCCTGCAAGGAGAGCTTGGTGCGGTTCACCTCCAAGCGGGCATGTTCGGCTTCGGCTTTTGCCGCCTTCACCCCACCCTGGTTGCGATTGAAGATGGGGATCTGCACGCTGACGTCGAAGATGCCTTCCAGGCCTCGGCGCTGCGTCGGTCCGAAGGGGCCGACCTCGCCGAATTCACGATTGTTCCGCAAACCGCCGCGGACGAAGATATCCGGAAGCTTCTCCACTTCGGCTCGTCGCACCGTGAACTCGCTCCGCCGCACCGCGACTTCGGCCGCCCGTAGTTCCGGGCTCTCCCGATAGATCGCCTCGAGCGCCTGTTCAACATCCAACTGCGGGATCGATTCCAGGTCGCCTTCCAGGGGACCAGGCCGCAGCGAGGGCTGATTTACTGTCGCCGCCAACTGACGCCAAGTGCGCTGGCGCGCGTTCTGCGCGGTCACTAACTCCAGCTCAATCCGTTCGGACTCGGTTTCAGCGGCCAGCAGATCCGGCCGGTCAGCTTGGCCCACGTTGGCCATTTCCCGCGAAACCGCCACCGCGCGGGTGGCGAGCTTGGTGAGTTCCTGCCGCACGTCGATCAGCAGTTGGTCGCCCAAGGCCTGATAGTAGAGCGAACGCACGCCGTTCAGCAAACGCTGCTTATGCGCGTTCTGCATTTCCACATAGCCGGCCTGTTCCTGTTGGGCGACCTTGCGGCTCAGCCCCAACTTGCCGGCGGTGATGAAACGCTGCTCGACGAAGCCGCCTATAGCGCCGCCGCCGGTCACTTTGGAGACGTGCTCGCCGTTGGCGCCAAAGCTAGGGTTCGGCCAGAGCCCGGCTTGCTGCGTTCGGCCGACGGCGGCTTCCACCATCGCCTGGGCTTGGCCCATTACCGGACTTTGGCCTAAGGCCATGCGTTCCAGGTCCGCGAGGGTGAGCTTCGGGCCGGTAGCGGCCGGCGGCGCCATCACGGGCTTAGCGGTTTCAAGCGCCATACCGCACTTTGCGCACTTGCCGGGCGTCGCGGAGCGCACATCCGGGTGCATGGGGCAGCTGTACGCATCGCCCGCGGGCTTAGGTGTCGCCACCGCAGGGGCATGCTCATGCTGATGCTCGGTCGGCGCTGGTGTTTGGGCCGGCGTCTGACCCAAGGCATTCATCACCACGAGTAGAGCAAAGAAAGAGTGTCTCATCTTACTTGCCGTGCTCATGCTGATGGGCCGGAGCCGCCGCGGGCTTCGCGGGTTTGGCTGGCTGCTGCTTCTTCAGCTCCATAATCTGGTCGTACTTCTCGGGTGTCACCACGCGGACCAACGTCATCATGCCCATCATCGAAGCGGTCCAGCCCTTGCGCAAGCCCAGGTTTTCGGGCTTCGGCGGAATGATATCGTCCATCACCATCCACATGTCCTGCGGATAGCCGGGGACTTTCTTCTTCTCTGGATCATCCTTGGGGTACATCTCCATCGGATCGCCCGGCTTGGCCATGTCGTGGCCGGCATGGTCCTGATGATTCTTCGCATCATTCGAAACCAGGTTTGAGGTCGCCCGGTCCCGGTCCGCGCTCAGGCCTAAGCCGCGGCCCAGCACGGGAGCGAAATCTTCCGAGAGCGCATCGCCCTTCTTTAGCATGCCCATCCCGTCGGTCATGCTGCCGCCGGTGTGCATGCCGTGCCCCCCATGGGAAATCGGCCCCACCATCGACGCCATCTGGTTCATCATGTGGTGCGGCAAATGGCAGTGGAGCATCCAATCGCCCACGTACTTGGCCTCAAACTCGATGTTCCGCGCCTGCGCGACGCCCACGATGATCGTGTTCATGTCGTGCCACTGGTGCTGCGGGACGCGGCCGCCTTCGGTGCCGGTCATCACGAACTGGGTGCCGTGCAGGTGGATGGGGTGATGGTCCATGCCGATGTTGAACATGCGGATCCGCACGCGCTCGCCTTGCTTCACGATCATCGGCGTACAGTCCGGGCCAGCCTTGCCGTTGAAGCTCAGCCAGTTGAACTCCATCGACAGCGTATTCGGGACATTGTTGTTCGGCAACAGCGCCCACTCCTGCAGCACCAGCCCAAAGTCGCGGTCGACGCGGGGCTCATAGGGCACTTTCGGGTGCATGATAAACATGCCGATCATGCCCATCATCTCCTGCATCGCAAAGTGCGAATGGTAGAAGAACGTGCCGTGCTGGTTGAGCGTCCACTCGTAAACGAACTTGCCGCCGGGCGGAATGGGGTCCTGCCCCAGGCCGACGCTGCCGTCCATTTCCATCGGCACTTCAAACCCATGCCAATGCATGGCCGTCATTTCCGGCAACCGGTTCTCGACGATCACGCGGACCCGGTCGCCTTGGTTCACCTCAATCGTAGGCCCCGGAATGCTGCCATTGAAGCCCCAAGCGGTCATCGGGCGGCCGGGCATCAACTCGGTCTCCACGACTTCGGCGATAAGTTGAAACTCCTTCACGCCGTCCACCATTTTGAAGGGAAGCTTCGGCAAGTCCGGCATCTCCACCGGCAGATTCACCGCTGGCAGGTGATGGCCCGCATGAGGATCGACCTTCGCCGTGAGGCCGGATTTAGCTTTCGCCGAAGTCGCCGGGGCGGGCGTGGCCGGCGCAGGCATCTGATGTCCGGCATGAGGGTCAATTTGTTGCGCTAATGCCGCCGTCCGGCTAGCCCACAGGGCGGCAGTAGCTGAAGCCAGACGAGCAAAAAAAGTTCTGCGTTCGTTCATAAAATTCCTTATTTCGGGGGCAAACAAATGGCGATTTGGGCACCGCAAAGCCGTGCCAGAGCGAGGGAACTAAGCGAAAAGGGGGCGAATCAGATCCGCAGGACGGAGGTACGTAAGAGTGGCGCAGGGTCGGGCCAATGCACCAACCCTGAGCTCAACGGCGCGCTGATCCCGTGGGCAGTATGACTGGCGACGATGTACATCGGAAAGAGTGTCACCGAGGGCAGAAACTCGGAGACATCCGCGCTCACCAAACGGTCGGCGACCACGTCATGGTGAGTGCATTCCGGCTTGGCCGGCGTTTTCTGATGATGGCAGGGCATACTGCTCTGCTGCGACGGTGCCAACGAGGCGAAGGCGCACATTTCCGCACAGAGTGCGCCGCCCAGGACGGTGCCCACCAGCAGCAGCGCGATACTCTTCAAAAATTTCAACACTCGTCTCTTTAGATGCTACCGCCATTTAAACGGCGTCAGCAATCCCCCAAACCTCATAGTTCTACCCGGCGCAACCGCAGGGCGTTGGCAATCACGGAGACGGAACTAAACGTCATCGCGGCGCTGGCCAGCATCGGGCTCAGCAGGATGCCGAAGAACGGATACAGCACTCCGGCGGCGATGGGCACGCCCAAGCAGTTGTAAACAAAAGCAAAAAACAGGTTCTGTCGGATATTGCGCATTGTCGCTTCACTCAGCCGCCGTGCCCGCACAATGCCCCGCAAATCGCCTTGTAACAGGGTAATGCCCGCATTTTCCATGGCAATATCCGTACCACTACCCATCGCGATGCCGACGTCGGCCTGGGCCAAGGCGGGGGCGTCGTTCACGCCATCGCCGGCCATGGCCACCTGATGACCGCCCGCCTGTAGATCTTTCACCGCCGCGGTCTTCTGTTGGGGCAACACCTCGGCCTGCACTTTTTCGATCCCGAGTTGGCGGCCCACTGCCTCCGCCGTGATCCGGCTGTCGCCCGTCAGCATGGTGATGTCGAGCCCGGCTTGTTCCAGCGAAGCGAGAGCCTCCGCCGTCGTGGCTTTGATGGGATCCGCCACGCCGAGCAAGCCCGCGAGTCGGCCGTCAATCGCCACCAGCATCACGGTCTGCCCTTCGGCACGGAGGCGATCGGCCTGCGCGTCGAAGGCATCATGCGCGATCTTGAACGAATCCAGCAAGGCCACGTTGCCTACCAGTACCGGCTTCCCTTCCACGATGCCGGAGAGCCCTTGGCCCGTTACCGATTCAAACGCTTGAACCGCTACCGGCGCAATGCCTTTCTCCTCTGCGCCCTTCAAGATCGCTTGCGCCAGCGGATGCTCACTGCCGCGCTCCAAGCTGGCGGCGTACCGCAAGAGTTGCGCCTCCTCAAACCCCTCCGCCTTCACCATGGAAACCAACTTGGGCTTGCCTTCGGTGAGCGTGCCGGTCTTGTCGATCACCAGGCGGTCTACCTGTTCGAGCCGTTCCAAGGCTTCCGCTTTGCGAATCAGGACCCCGGCCTGCGCCCCGCGGCCGGTGCTCACCATGATCGACATCGGCGTCGCGAGACCCAGCGCGCAGGGGCAGGCGATAATCAGCACCGCCACCGCGTTCACCAAACCGTGCGCCATCCGCGGCTCTGGACCCCAGAAGCCCCAGATGAGAAACGTCGCCAAGGCGATGGCCAGCACCGCCGGCACAAAATAGCTCGACACCCGATCCGCCAGCCGCTGGATCGGCGCCCGCGTCCGCTGCGCTTCGCTCACCAATTTCACGATCTGCGCGAGCATGGTGTCCGCCCCCACGCGTTCCGCCCGCAGAATAAAGCTACCCGTACCATTCACCGTGCCGCCGGTTACCTTCGCGCCGGCCTGCTTCTCCACCGGCATCGGTTCTCCCGTCAACATGGACTCGTCCACCGAGCTTTTGCCTTCCAGCACCACGCCATCCACCGGCACCTTCTCGCCGGGACGCACCCGCAGCCTTTGGCCGAGAGCCACGTTCGCCAATGGCAAGTCCACTTCCTGGCCGTCGTCCTGCACCAGGCGCGCCGATTTCGGCGCCAATCCCAACAGCCCCTTGATAGCGCTCGACGTCTGACTGCGCGCCCGCAGTTCCAGCACTTGCCCCAACAGCACCAGCGCCGTGATGACGGCCGCCGGCTCGAAGTAGAGCGGCACTTCCCCGTGTACCAGGAACGACGCCGGAATCGACGCCGGAAACAGCAGCGCGATCAGACTGTACAGATAAGCCGAGCCGGTGCCCAGCGCGATCAACGTAAACATGTTCAAGCTACGGTTCACCAAAGAACGGGCGCCTCGCTCAAAGAACGGCCATCCCGCCCAAAGCACCGCGGGCGTTGCCAAGGCGAACTGGCCCCACGCCACCGCCCGGGAGCCTAGCCAATGCTGGAGCGGCTGGCCAGGCAACATGTCCGAAACCATCAACGCCAGGATCGGCGCCGTGAGACCAACGCATACCCAGAACCGCCGCGTCATGTCGATCAGTTCGTAATTCACCTCATCGAGCGTCACCTCGCGCGGTTCGAGCGCCATCCCGCAGATCGGGCAAGCCCCAGGCGCATCCTTAACGATTTCCGGATGCATTGGACACGTGTATTCGGTGCGCACCGCCGCGGCCGCCGGCGTGGCCGGCTCCAGCGCCATGCCGCACTTTGGGCAGGAACCAGGGCCAAGTTGATGCACCTCCGGGTCCATCGGGCAGATATACTCCTGGGCCGGATCACCTGCCGCAGCCGACGGCTGGAGGAACTTGGCAGGGTCAGCCTGGAAGCGCGCCAGGCAGGAAGGATTGCAGAAATAGTAGGTCTGGCCCTGATAGGCGAAGGAACCTGCGGCCTTGGACGTGTCAACGGTCATGCCGCACACGGGGTCCACCTCTGGGGTTACGGGAGCTTGTACTTGTGCCGTCATGCTGTATCCTTAGTAATCAACGAGAATGTTTGTAAATCAGATCGAGTAATTCGTCATACTTCGCTTTCGCCTCCGCCGGGCTTCCATTCATCACGGCAGAGGAGACACAGTGCGTCAGGTGATTCCGCATCAAGGACTGGCCTACTTTGCGCAGAGCTTCCTGCACGGCCGAAAGCTGGATCATGATATCGGGGCAATAGCGATCCCCCTCCACCATTTTTTGTAACCCGCGCACCTGGCCTTCAATCCGGCGTAAGCGCCGACCGTTCTTGGCTTTAATCTCTGGATCGACGGCAGCCGCCCGCCGGCCCTCCGTCTCCTCCGTCTCCTCCGCTCCACAGCCACACGACACCGGTGACCCGGCTAGCAAGTCGCTCATCTTATACCCCCACCCCGTAATATATATAACCCTCAGGGGTATGTCAAGTTGCACTAGCCTGGAGTAAGAAGGATTTTACGCCGACGAAACGATTGTGAATTCCCTTGCATCTTATTCTGGGAGAGAATAAGAAGTCGTCACCCCATGTCCAAGACCCTAGAGCGCGTCGATCTGTCTGGCGACCGCATCGAGCCCGTGTCGATCCTGCACCCCGCCCCGGACGTACCGCGACGCCGCTGGCCCTGGCTGTGGATCGTCCTCATCGCCTTGATGTTCGCCCTGATCGGCGAAGCCCGTTTCTCCTGGCTGCAAAGTTTCACCCTTTCCTGGCTTGCCTCGCACGCCACCTACCAGGTGAAACCCGGCCTAGGCAATGTGCCGGAGGTAAGCGGCGGCCCTTACGATGCTCGCTTGGGTTACGCCCACCTCAAACGCTTCACCCGCCGCCTGGAACGCGAAGGCTTCACGGTCGAGTCCCAAGCTCGCTGGTCGGAGACGCTCCGCGATTTGGCTTCGTTTGGTTTGCCGCCGATTTACCGCGAGAAGAATCAAGCCGGGCTCACGCTGCTCGATTCCACCGGCCAACCCTGGAGTATCGCCCAGTATCCGGGACGCACCTATCCGAGCTTTGAATCGATCCCGCCCGTCATCATCAAGTCGTTACTCTTTATCGAAAACCGCGAGTTACTCGACGAAGAAGCGCCCAATCGCAACCCGGCCGTCGAATGGGATCGTTTCGCCCGCGCCATTGCCGACCTCGGCATGCGGCAGATCACGCGCGGCAGCCGGTCGAGCGGTGGAAGCACGCTGATCACCCAACTCGAGAAGGTCCGCCATTCGCCCGAGGGCCGCACCGCCACGCCAGTCGACAAGCTGAAGCAGATGCTGACGGCTTCGTTGCGCGCTTATCAGGAAGGCCCCTCTACCCTGGCCGCCCGACGGCAAGTGGTTTGCGACTATCTGAATTCCCTGCCCCTGGCGTCGATCGCCGGCCACGGCGAAGTCATCGGCCTCGGCGACGGCGTCTGGGCCTGGTATGGCGCCGACTTTGAGCGCGCCACCCGGTTACTCAAGCAAGCCGACTCCGGCGTCAACGCCGCTTCGGCCGAGCAAGGTGCCGCTTATCGGCAAGCGCTCAGCCTTTTACTCGCCATCAACCGGCCCGGCCACTATCTGCAACGAGACCCCGGCTCACTGGTCAGCCGCACCGAGAGTTACGTCCGCGTGTTAGCGGAAATGGGCCTGATTCCCGCTACCCTGCGCGACGCCGCCCTCGCGGCACCGCAGTCTTTGCGTAACAAAGCTCCCAACGTCGAGTTAATCAGTTTCTCCGAACGCAAAGCCATGGACTCGGTGCGTAATGAGTTAGTCAACCTACTCGCCCTCGACGGCTATCATCAACTCGACCGGCTAGACCTGACGGCCAAAACCACCATCAACCGCTCCGCCACCGAGGCCACCACCGCCACCCTCCGCCGCCTTGCCGACCCCGAGTTCGCCGCCGCCAGCGGTATCTTCGGTGCGCGGCTGTTACAACCCGAAGCCGTCGCCCAAGTGATCTATAGCTTCACCCTCTACGAACGCGGAGCCGGCGCAAATTACTTACGCGTCCAGGCCGACAATTACAATCAGCCACTCAGTATCAACGAAGGTACGATGCTGGAATTAGGCTCCACGGCGAAGTTACGCACATTAATCACTTACCTCGAAGCCATCGCCGGTATTCGTGCCCAGTTACTCACTCAGGCCCCCAAAACCTGGCAAGCCGCGCCGCGCGACCCGCTTACTCAATGGTCGATCGACTATCTGCGCTCGACACAAGACCAGAGCCTGCGGCCCATGCTCGAAGCCGCCATGGACCGTACTTACTCCGCCTCCCCCGGCGAAGGCTTCTTCACCGGCGGCGGGCAGCACGTCTTCGCCAATTTCGACCCCCACGACAACGGCCGTATCCTCACGGTGCGCGAAAGCCTTCACCGTTCCGTAAACCTCGTCTTCGTCCGCCTACTGCGCGACGTCGTCAGTTACTATCTCTGGGGCAAGCTGAAAAAGCAAAGCGACATTCTCGACACTGACTATGCCCCGGAACGCGCCGGTTACCTGGCCCGCTTCGCCGACCGCGAAGGCCGCGAGTTTCTAAATCGCTTCCACCGCAGTTACGCCGGCCTCGGACCCAACGAAGCGCTCGAGCAGCTTTTGCAATCCCGGCCCGTCACCGCCCAACGCGCCGCGCTCATCTACCGCTCCGTCCGCCCCGACGCAGGCTGGGGCGACTTCGGCGCGTTCCTGAAGGCCCACTCGATCGAAGTGGAGGACCTCGAGAAGCTCTACGACCGCTACGACCCCAGCAAGCTCAGCCTCAACGACCGCGCTTACCTCGCCCACGCCCATCCGCTTGAAATGTGGCTGGTCGCTTATTCGCAGGTGCGTCCCGAAGCCGAATGGAGCGAGATCGTCGCCGCCAGTTCCCAGGTGCGGCAGGACAGTTACCAGTGGCTCTTCCGCAGCAAGCACAAACACGCGCAGGACATCCGCATTCGCACCCTGATGGAAGAGGATGCCTTCGTCGAAATCGCCAAGAGCTGGCGGCGTTTGGGCTACCCCTTTCCCACGCTGGTGCCCTCCTACGCCACGGCCTTAGGCAGTTCCGGCGACACGCCCGCCGCCTTGGCGGAAATGGCCGGAATCATCTTGAGCGGCGGCCAGCGCCAGCCCGCCGTGCGCCTGGAAGGCCTACACTTCGCCGCCAACACGCCCTACGACACCAAGCTCGAGCGCCGCGCCGCCGCCACCGAACGGGTTTTGCCCGCCGAAGTCGCTGCCGTGGTGCACGAAGGGATGTTGGGAGTCGTCGCCAAAGGCACCGCCCGCATGGCTTTTGACGCCGTCATGAAAGACGGCCAGATCGTCCCCGTTGGTGGCAAAACCGGCACCGGCGATAACCGCTACCAGACCTTCTCCGCACCCGGCGTCCTCTCCAATTCGCGCGCCATCAACCGTACCGCCACCTTCGTCTTCACCATCGGCGATCGCTTCTTCGGCACCGTCGTCGCCTATGTACCCGGAGACCTCGCCACCGGCCAACGCTTCACCAGCGCGCTTCCAGTTCAAGTATTTCGGACCCTGATCCCCGGCCTCGAACCGGTCCTCCGCTAACGCTTCGACGGCGACTTCGGCAGCGTTCCGGACTGCACAATCAGCCGCGTAAACAGCTCCACGGCCTTATCGATCGGCAAAAAGTCGGCCGCATCGATCGGCGTCAAGCCGGCCTTATTCCGCTCGTCGAGCGGCGCACCCTTCTCCGCCAAAAACCGGATCACTTCGCAGATCTTCTCCTGGGACTCGAGGCCGCCGTCCTTGGCCGTGCCGGTTACTGAAGCATGCATCAACGTAGCGCCCTCACGCGTCACCACCTTCGTCTCGTTGTCGAACTCATAGGCCAAGCGAACCGCCGCCACTTGGCCACTGCCGACCGCCGCCATCAAAAACGAGCCGCCGTCAGCCGCCTTCACCTTGGGGTCGCTCCCCGCGTCGAGCAACGCCCGCATCGCCGGAATCTGGCCGGCGCGCGCGGCGAGGAAAAGGGGCGTCTGTTCGCCGGGCGCTCCACGGAAGCCACGCCCACCGCCGGCGCTTGCGGCCGTCCGCGCGTCCTGATTGGCGCCCTTCTTAAGCAAGGTCTGTAGCAGCGGCAGGTCGCCCGCTTGGGCCGCCAAGTGCAAGGGTGTGTTGCCAGTACGGTCGGCGATATTGGGGTCCGCTCCAGCTTCGAGCAGCGCGAGAGCCGCGGCGGAGCTGCGATGCGACGTGGCGGTTAGCAATACTTTGGTGCCATCCGGCAGCTTCGCGTTCACGTCCGCCCCGGCGGCGGTAAGCGCCTTCACCGTGGCGGCGTCGTTCTTAACGGCGGCGAAGAACAAGGCCGTAAAACCGGCCTTGGACGCCAACTTCCAGTCCGCGCCGCCTGACAGCATTCGTTCAACCACCGCCGCATGACCTTCCGCCGCCGCCCACATCAGCGCCGTTTGGCCCTTGCGGCTATCGGCGGCATTAGCGTCGGCGCCAGCGGCTAACAAGGCGCGGACAGCCTCGAGTCCGCCAGCGCCCGCCGCGAGCATGAGCGCCGTTTCGCCATTCGCCCGCGCGGCTTTGGGTGGCGCGCCCGCCTTTAGCAGGGCTTCCACCAACGGGCCGTCGCCGTTCGCCGCTGCCAAGGTCAAAGGCGACTCGCCGTATTCGCTTACCGTATCGGGTGAGGCGCCCGCAGCCAATAGCTTTAAGGCCAAGTCCCGCTCGCCCAGGTAGACCGCCCAGGAGAGCGCCGTGCCCCCGTCGGAGTCGACGGTCGTCAGGTCGGCCTTGGCTTTAAGCAATGCCGTCACAGCCGGGGAATCGCGTCGCTTCACCGCATCGAGCAGCCGCAGGTCACTGCCGGTGGCCGCATAGAGCACCGTCGCCAACAGCAAGTAGCGCATTTTGGCTTAAACCTGAGCCAGCCGGCCCGTGCTGTCGCCAAAGTTCTCGCACGGCACCTGCGCCGCGTCGAACAGATTGAGGAATAGATTATTGAGCGGCGTCTCGGAGGTGTACTTCAAGTGGCGATTGCCCTTGAAGAAGCGGGTAGCGGCGACGAGCGCGATCGGCAGGTCATGATGCGTGTGGATGTTGCCGTCGCCCAAACTGCTGCCGTAACAGACCATCAGGTTGTCCAGCAGACACCCGCCCGCCCCATCCGGCGTCGACTTCATCTTCTCGAGATACGCGGCAAACGTCTTCACCAGGTGCGCATCGATCTGCGCCACTTTCTCGATCTTTTCCTTGTCGTTCATGTGATGGGTCAACGAGTGGTGACCGTCCGAAATTCCGATCGACCGATACGGCCGATTGCTGCCCGCGCGGCCCAGCATGAAGG
>JBBQQS010000056.1:0-16341 GCA_038215525.1 Bryobacterales bacterium | reverse complement strand
CATCGGCTGGCGAGCTTTGCCATAGAGGTCGCGGGCTTTGGGGCTCAGGCCGAGGCCGGGGCCCACGGCGAGAACGGTGTATTTGGTGAGGTCGTCGAGGTGGGCGGCGGTCATCAGTTCGGGGGGCAGGCTGGCAGCTTCGCTGTGCACCGACACCCAGCCCGCGCCGGCGCGCAACGCGGCCATACCCGCCATCTCCGCGGCACCGGTTTTGCCCTTCGCCCCACCGACTATCAGGACGTGGCCGAAGTTGCCTTTGTGGGCGTTTCTTTCGCGGGCGGCGAGCACCGCGGCGAAGTCGGCAGGTTCGCTCAAGTGGAGATCGCTCGAGAGCAGCCGCGCGGGCGAGCCGATGGGCTTCACCTGCAACTCACCGTGACGCTCGCAATTGGGCGGCAAAACATGCGCGGGCTTGGGCGCGGTAAAGGTGACGGTGAGGTCGGCGCGGACGATGGGGCCGAGGTTGTCGGGCGCGTCGCTGTCCATGCCGGAGGGGAGGTCGACGGCGACCACCGGCGCGGCGAGCGAGTTTATCTCGGCGATCAGGTCGGCCACGCGGCCGCGCGCGACTCCGGTAGTGCCCGTGCCGAGCAGGGCATCGACAATCAGCGTGGGCCCGTGGGCGAAGCCGAGGGGAATATCGGCCGCGAGCAACATGCGATGCTGAGCGGCGCAGTCGGCGGTCAGTTCCTCGGGAGCGGCCGCGAGGATTACGTCCACTTGCGCGCGTTCCACCACTGAGAGCAAACGCGCGATGGCCATGCCGTCGCCGCCGTTGTTGCCCTTGCCGCAATAGACAGCGACGCGGTGTTGGCTTAAGTGACTGAACCGCTGCCGCATGCATTCGAGCACGCGGTGGGCGGCATTCTCCATCAGCACCAACGGGGGAATGCCTGAGGTGACGGTGCGCTCATCCACTTGGCGCATTTGGGCGGCGGTCAGCACCTGCATCGGCCCTTATCCCTTCGGCCACTCGAACTTGAGGTTGGCTTTGCTGATCTGGTCCAGCGGAATGCTGAAGGTCTCCTCCTCCACCGTAAGCGCGACCACGCCGTCGGCGAATCCCGCCAGGCGGCCAATGAGCGTTTTGTGCTTGCCGATCGGCTCGCGCAGCACGAGCTTAGCCAGTTGGCCAGCGAAGCGCGTATAGTCGCGCGGCGTGGACAGAGCGCGCTCAATGCCCGGCGAGCCCACCTCCAGTTGATAGCCTTCTTCGCCCGGAATCAGTTCCTCGGCGTCGAGCACGGCCGAGATTTGGTGCGAGACGGCCTCGCATTCGTCAAGCGATACGCCGCCTTCCACGTCCTTGTCGAGCGTGATGCGCAGCAGACGATGTTTGCCGCCGCCCACCATCTCCACTTGCATCGCTTCCAGGCCCAGGCTGGTGGCGGCCTGGTCTACAATTTCTTTCAAACGGCTGAGTACGGCTTCGCGCAAAAAGTCCTCCAGTGTCACCGTAGCAGAAGACTGTAACCAAAATGGTGCGTGGGCCCTCGGATGATTCGTTAAACTGAAGTTGGAGCCGGGCCGCGCGTTGCCCATCCGCTACCTTGCGAGGACCTGAAACCATTGAGCCTGAAACTGAACGATGCCCCAGCCACGTTTGAACCGAACGAGCGTTGGTCCACGGTGGACGCCAACGAGCTTTACGACGTCAGCCGTTGGGGCAAAGGCTATTTTTCGGTGGGCCAGAACGGCCACCTGTGGGTGCACCCGTCGAAGGAGCCCGGCCGGCAGATCGACCTTAAGAACCTCATCGACACCCTGCGCCTTCGCGGCATTCAGACGCCGATTCTGATCCGCTTCGGCGAAGTGCTGCGTCATCAGTTGAGCGAAATCAACGACGCCTTTCAGGTGGCGATGAAAGAGAGCGGTTATCAGGGCAAGTATTGCTGCGTCTACCCGATTAAGGTGAATCAACAGCGGCATGTCGTCGAAGAGGTTCTGGCCTACGGCAAGCAGTATGGGTTTGGCCTTGAAGCCGGGTCGAAGCCGGAGTTGATGGCCGTGCTGGGCATTACCGACGGCTCGACGCCCATTGTCTGCAATGGCTTCAAGGACGACGAATATATCGAAATGGTGATGCTGGCCAAGAAGATTGGCCGCAACATCACGCCGATTATCGAGAAGTACACCGAGCTCGACTTGATTCTCAAGTACGCCGAAAAGGTGGGCGTGCGGCCGACCATCGGCTTGCGGGTAAAGTTGGCGGCGCGTGGTTCCGGCCGTTGGAAGAGTTCGGGCGGCTACCGGTCGAAGTTCGGTTTGACCGTGAGCGAAGCGCTGAAAGTACTGGCCGAATTGAAAGCGCGCGGCATGGAAGATTGCCTCGACCTACTGCATTTCCACTTAGGCAGCCAGATTACCAATATTCGCCAGATTAAGGGCGCGGTGACGGAACTGGCGCGCATCTACGCTGACTTGAAGAAACAGGGCGCAGGCCTGAAGCTACTGGACGTGGGCGGCGGCTTGGGGATTGACTACGACGGTTCGCAGACCGATTTCGAGTCGAGCGTCAATTACTCGCTGCAGGAGTACGCCAACGACGTCGTGCACCATATCCAGCAAGTCTGCGACGAAGAGAGCGTGCCGCATCCCACGATTGTGACCGAGAGCGGCCGCGCGATTGCGGCTTATCACAGCGTCCTGGTCTTTAACGTAGTCGGCGTATCCGGCTTTGGTGACGAAGAGCTGAAAGAAGTCACTGAAGAAGCCGAGCAGCCGCTGATCGACTTACAAGAGACGCATCGTTCCTTGACGATGAAGAATTTGCTCGAAGGCTTCCACGACGCGCAGCAGGCACTCGATTCGGCCTTGAATCTATTCTCGCTCGGCTACATGTCTCTCGAACAGCGCAGCATGGCCGAGAACTATTACTGGACCATCTGCCGCCGCATTCTGAACATGGCGCGCAGCATGGATGTGTTTCCGGAAGAACTCGAAGGTCTGGATAGCCTACTCGCCGATACTTACTTCTGTAACTTCAGCCTGTTTCAATCGATGCCCGATAGCTGGGCGATCAAGCAGCTTTTCCCGGTGATGCCGATTCATCGCTTGAATGAGCGGCCCATGCGCAAAGGCGTCCTCGGCGACGTCTCCTGCGATTCGGACGGGAAGATCGACCAGTTTATCGACCGGCGCGACGTGAAGAAAACTCTGCCGCTGCATGCCTACGGCGACGGCGAATATTATCTCGGTGCGTTCCTGGTAGGCGCTTATCAGGAAATCTTGGGCGACTTACACAATCTGTTCGGCGATACGAACGCCGTGCATATCAAGCTGAGCGACACCGGCACCTATGAACTGGAGCACTATGTGCCCGGCGACACGGTGCGCGAGGTGCTCGACTACGTTCAGTTCTCGGCGAAGGCACTGCTCGAACAATTCCGGCGCGATGTAGAAAGCGCGCTGCGCGAGGGGAAGATCGGCTACGAAGAATCCGGCCGTTTGCTCCGGTTCTACGAAGACGGCCTGCAGGGCTACACTTACTTGGAAGACGCCCACGTTAAGTAAGGTCCATGTCGTATTGGTCTCGCCCCGCAATCCGCTGAATATCGGCGCGGCGGCCCGGGCGGTGAGTAACTTCGGCTTCGATAGTCTGCGCCTCGTCGAGCCCTACCGGGTGGCAATCGACGAGGCACGCAGTGCACCGGGCGCAGGCGCGATCCTGACTGCGGCGCGCGAGTTTCCGACGGTGCGCGAAGCCGTGGCCGATTGTGAGCTAGTGATCGGCACCGCTTCAATGGACCTACGCGAAGCCAAGTTACCGCTCGACCGACTGGAAGACGCGGCGCCTTTGGTACGTGGCACTCGGGGCCACGTCACCTTGATGTTCGGCTCCGAAAAATACGGCCTATCGAACGACGACTTGAGCTTCTGCCACCGCCTGGTGCGCATTCCCACGCGGCCGGAGCATGGCTCGATGAATTTGGGCCAGGCCGTCGCCGTCTGCCTTTACGAATTGATCCGCGAGGCGGGCACCTATCCGCCCGCGGCGCGGCATCAGGCGCCGGCCGAGCAATTGGATCGCCTGGCGGATGCCTTGCAGCAGGTGCTGACCGGCGTCGAATACGCCCAGGTACCCACCACCTTGATCAAGCTGCGGCGGCTACTGCGCCGGCTACACCTGTCGCCCAAAGACGCCGAAGCGGTGCAGGGCATGGTGCGGCAGGTGCTTTGGAAACTCGGAAGCAAGATATCCTAGAGGTAACATGACGAAATGCGAACGCACTTACGAGTTGGCCCGGCCACTCGATGACGCTTTGCTCGGGCAAGTAAGCTCCTTGCTGGGCATGCACGGGATCCAAAAATTGCGCGTGGCCTCGCAGTTAGACGCGATCACCGTGGGCTGGGACGCCGCGCGGCTGTCGATTCCGGAACTCGAGAGCTTACTGGCGCAGCACGGCTTCGCGCTAAAACCCTTTGTCCGGCCGGAGCCGCCCCCCAAGCCTGAGCCCGTGCCGGCATGAGGATCGCGCTCGCCCAATTTAACCCCACCGTCGGGGCGCTGGCGGCCAATGTCGACCGGATGGCAGCGATGGCGAGAGAGGCGGCGGCACGCGACGCGGACATCGTCGCGTTTCCTGAACTCTCCATCTGCGGTTACCCGCCCCGCGACTTGCTCGAGAAGCCCAGCTTCATCGCCGGCTGCGCACGGGAAGTTGCCCGTCTGGCTGTGCTTACCAAAGACTTGCCCTTGGCCATCATCGTCGGCACCGTTGTCCCCAACGTCTGGACCGCCGGCAAGCAACTCGCCAACGCCGCGCAGGTGCTGGCCGAAGGAAAAGTGATCTTCGAGCAGCGCAAGATGCTATTGCCCACTTACGACGTCTTCGACGAAAGCCGTTACTTCGTGCCCGGCGACCGGCAGACCATCTGGGAGTTCCGCGGGCAGAGGATTGCCCTCACCATTTGCGAAGATGCCTGGAATGACAAACAATATTGGGACCGTCCGCTTTACTCGCGCGATCCAGTGGCCGAGTTAGCCGCCGCCGGGGCGTCCGTTCTGATTTCCATTAACGGGTCGCCTTATCACCTGGGTAAACGCACCCAGCGGCGCCAAATGTTTGCGGCTCTGGCGGCCCATCACCGGATGCCGGTCTACTATGTGAATCAGACCGGCGGGAACGACCAGTTAGTCTTCGATGGGTCCAGCTTTGCCTTGGATTCCGATGGCCGTGAAATCGCGTCCGCCGTGTCCTTCGCCGAGGACTTAGTACTGCCCGGCGACCATCATGCCAACTTAGCCGAGGAAACCGAAGCCGTTTACGACGCGCTCGTGCTCGGCACCCGCGACTATATCCGGAAATGCGGCTTCAAGAAAGTGCTAATCGGCTTATCCGGCGGCATTGACTCTTCGATCACCGCCGCCATCGCCGTCGATGCCGTGGGGGCGGAGAACGTGATAGGCGTTTCGATGCCAGGCCCTTATTCCTCAGAGCATTCGCTCACCGACGCGCGCGAAATGGCCCAGAGTTTGGGCGTGCGCTACGAAGTATCGCCGATCACCGAAGTCTGTGCCACTTTTGAGCAGGTGCTGGCGCCGTTGTTCGTCGGCTATCCGGTAGATGTCACGGAAGAGAACTTACAGTCCCGCTTGCGCGGAGTTACTCTGATGGCCCTATCGAATAAGCTCGGCGCCATGGTGCTGACTACCGGAAATAAAAGCGAGTTAGCCGTGGGTTACTGCACCTTATACGGCGATATGTGCGGCGGACTCGCCGTAATTAGTGACGTCCCCAAGACGCTGGTTTATCGAATCTCCCGTGTCGCCAATCGCCGGCATCCAGGGGCCATTCCCGAGAATGTATTTATTAAGCCGCCGTCTGCAGAACTGCGGCCCGACCAAAAGGACTCGGACTCCTTGCCCGAGTACGACATTCTGGACGCCATCCTCAAACGCTACGTGGAAGAAAGCCAAAGTCCCGCGGCCATCGCCGAGTCCTTGCACTTACCGTTAGCTTTAGTGCGCGATATCGCCAACAAAGTGGACCGTAACGAATACAAGCGCCAACAGGCCGCGCCGGGGCTGAAAGTAACTACCAAGGCCTTCGGCATCGGACGCCGTTTCCCCATTGCGCAGCGATTCTCGGAATGAGAAAGCTCTTCGGCGCCATCGCTGAGAGTTTACGCGGCGGTCATCACGATTACACGGCCGGCTCGCTCTCGCGCGCCATCCTCCTGCTCTCGGTGCCGATGGTGCTGGAGATGGCAATGGAGTCGCTCTTTGTCGTGGTCGACATCTTCTGGGTGGCGCACCTGGGCGAGCAGGCGATCTCCGCGGTGGGCATTACGGAAGCGATGTTTGCCATCGTCTTCGCCGCGGCGATGGGGCTGGGTGCCGCGGCCACGGCCACCGTCGCGCGCCGCATTGGCGAGAAGAACCCCGAAGCCGCCAGCCACGCCGGCGCACAGGCCATCATCCTGGGCGTGATTGTCGCCTTGGCTTTTGCCATTCCGGGCGCGCTCTACGGCCATGAGTTACTCGCCTGGATGTCCGGCTCCCAAGAACTCGCCACCTATGGCGGGCAATTTACCACCATCATGTTGGCGGGCACGCCCGGCGTCATCTTACTCTTCCTCAACAACGCCATCTTCCGCGGCGCGGGCAACGCTACCATCGCCATGCACGCGCTGTGGTTGGCCAACGCTTGCAATATGATTTTGGATCCGCTCTTCATCTTCGGATGGGGCCCCATACCGGCGATGGGTGTTACTGGCGCCGCCATCGCCACCACTACGGGCCGCTCCATCGGCGCCCTCTACGGCTTTTGGCGGCTTTACGAAGGCCGCGGCGAGTTAAAGCTCCGCCGCCAGCATTTCACCTGGGACGCGCCGCTGATGCGCCAAATGGTCGGCATCGCCGCGCCGGCGGGCTTTCAATATCTGGTGCCCACGGCGAGTTGGCTGGGGCTTATGCGCATCGTGGCGGTCTTTGGCGGGGCGGCCATCGCCGGCTACACGATTGCCATTCGCATCATCGTCTTCGTATTGCTGCCGGCCTGGGGACTGTCGAATGCCGCCGCCACGCTCGTTGGGCAGAACCTGGGCGCGAAACAGCCGGAGCGCGCCGAGAAGAGCGTCATGGCTTGCGGCTTCTACAACATGGCCTTTCTGATGACCCTCTCGGTCAGCCTCATTCTCTTCGCCGAACCGCTGGTGCGCGTCTTTACGCACGAAGAGCCCGTAGTGCGCGTCGCCGTCGAGTGCCTGCGTATCCTAAGCTATGGGTATGGCTTCTATGCTTGGGGCATGGTCCTGATCCAGGCATTCAATGGCGCGGGCGATACGCGCATTCCCACACTAGTAAACTTTGGTTGCTACTGGCTCTTTCAACTACCCCTAGCCTACGCTTGGGCTCGCTGGTGGGGCGGCGGCACGACGGGTGTATTTTGGGCCGTTCCATTGGCTGAACTGCTGCTCGCCATCATCGCCTACGTGCTGTTCCGACGAGGATCCTGGAAGAAAGCGATCGTTTAGATGAACGTCCTGTTGGTGAACACCTACGACCTGGGCCATCAGCCCTTTGGCCTCGCGTCCCCCGCGGCCTGGCTGCTGCGCGGCGGCCACCAGGTGGTTTGCGCGGACCTAGCCATTGACCGCTGGCCCGACAACCTGGCCGCATTCGACTGTGTCGCCTTCCACCTGCCCATGCACACCGCCACCCGCCTGGCCGCGCCGCTCATCCGCCGCCTGCGCGGCAAAGCGCGCGTAGCCTGTTATGGACTCTACGCGCCGCTCAACGCCGACTACTTGCGTTCGCTCGGCGCCGAAACCATCATCGGCGGCGAATTTGAGGCGGCGCTGCTCGCTTGGGTGAATGGCGAGGAGGTGAACGGTGCGTCGTTCGACCGGCTGGCCTTCGTTCCGCCCCAGCGCCACCTGCTGCCGGTATTGGGCTCCTACGCGAAGCTGCACGTGGGCGATCACCAGCGCATCGTCGGCTACACCGAAGCCAGCCGCGGCTGCAAACATCTCTGCCGCCATTGTCCGGTGGTGCCGGTGTATGAAGGCCGCTTTCGCGTGGTGCCGGCCGAGATAGTGCTCGAAGATATCCGCCGCCAAGTGGCCGCCGGCGCGCAGCACACCACTTTTGGCGACCCCGACTTCTGGAACGGCCCCACCCACGCCCAGCGCATCGTGCGGGCCTTGCACGCTGAGTTTCCCGCGCTCACTTACGACGTCATCATCAAGATCGAGCACCTCTTGCAACGTCGCGGCTTACTGGCCGAACTGCGCGAAACCAGTTGCCTGATGGTAACCAGCGCCGTGGAAAGTCTTGACGACGCCGTGTTGGCCAAGCTCGACAAAGGCCACACTCGTGCGGACTTCCTGCTGGCCGTCAGTTTGCTGCGCGAAGCCGGCCTGACGCTCGCCCCCACCTTCATCGCATTCACTCCCTGGACCACTCGCGCCAGCTATCTCGACTTACTCCGGACCCTGGCTTCGCTGGACCTGGTGGGCCACGTCTCGCCCGTGCAGTGGGCTTTGCGCCTGCTGATTCCGGGCGGGTCGCGCATGTTGGAGCTCGAAGAGATACAGACTTTGGTGACCGGCTTCGACGAAGAGGCGTTGCTCCATCGCTGGCAACACGCCGACCCGGAGATGGACACCTTGGCCGCGGCGGCGATCCGGTTGGCCGGGCAGCCGGGCACACGCGAGGAGATCTTTGCGCGGTTATGGAAGTTAGCGGCGGAGGGCGAGTATGAAACGCCGGCGCTTGAGGCGCGGGCGGCCATCCCTTATCTCGATGAGCCCTGGTATTGTTGAGCGGAACCCACTGACGACCAGTTGGCCGTCTTGTAACCCTTAGTTAGTTGCCCACCGACTCGTGGGCGAGGCCAACCGTGGGGTGGATGGAGACGGAGCGCTCCATGGAGGGCTCAGGCTAGTTCTTGAAATCCAGCAAGTCTTGGGGCCGGCCGCTGGCCCCCTTGTTTTGTTTGAGGTCGTCGAGCGCTCGTCAGCCTGGACTATTGATTCTCTTCGTCGGGCGCAATCCAGACATCCATATCGACGGTGTTCCGCACGTAACCAAAGGCATTGACGGCATAGCCGCCGATCAGCAGGAACCTAGCCCCGTGGGCCGCGAGTAACTTCAAGAACTCTTTGAAACCGGGTGGTATCCAGGGTCGTGCGGGCATCGGACGGCGTGGTGGTCTTGACGACGGTGCCGGTTGCTTGATTAAAGAATTCCGTTATCGAGGATCGTTCGCCTCAAACGCGAGCAGGACATTGCCGGGCTTGCCGCCCCATTGACCATAACCGGAGCCGACGTAGAGCATCCCTCCGGCGATGACCGGGCCGCCCACGTCCATGGAGCCGCCTTTGGCTTTTATGCCGTTTACCGTATCGAAGGGTTGTAGGGTGTCGAAGTCCCAGACGATCTTGCCATCGGCCGTCGAGTAGGCGCGGAGGTGACCGTCGATGGAGCCGGAGAAAACCACGCCGGGCATAGCGGTGATGGCGGCCGATTGGGCGGGGCTGCAGGGGTCAGGTGAGCAGGGAGGTGCGGGGGTTTGCCAGACGCGCTCACCGTTGTCGAGCCGGAGGGCGTAAATGCCGCCGCCCTCTTTGCGGCGGGACCCAAAACCGAGGTCAGAGACGGCGGCGTAGGCGAGCTGGCCATCGGTCGAGATGCCCCACTGAATACCGCCCAGCACGCCGCCCTTGCCGACGCGGGCGTGCCACAGGACTTCGCCCTTTTGGTCAGGATCGATGGCGTGTACTTCGCCAGATTTTTGCGCCAGGATCAGGGCGCGCTTTTTGTTAGGCAGCGTGACGAGCATGGCCGAGGCGCCGAGGTCATGGTCGGGCCCTTCGGAATCGGGGCAGTTGAACTTGGCAGGGTTAGTGCACGAAGAATTGAAGGCGTCATTCGCGAGCATCTGCTTCACCCATTGGACCTTGCCGGTGTCGAGCGAGAGGGCCATGACGGCGTCGGAGGTGGGCGTCGGCGGGTCAGAGTAGTTGTCACCAGTAGTAACGTAGAGGAGCCCCTTGGCGACATCAAGCGTGGGCGCGCTCCAAACGCCGACGCCGGAGGGGCCCATGGTGGGGCGGCCGCGTTTGGAGTCCGGGCCAGGCTTGGCTTTGGTGTCGATGGTGTAGGTCCTCCAGATGACTTCGCCCGTTTTGCCATCGAGGGCAACGACGCTGCCGCGGAAGGTGCAGCAGACATAGGCGCGGTTGGTGGCGGAGGACTCTTCGTAGCTCGCCATGCCGGTATAGATGCGGCCAGCATGGATGACGGGCGTCGCGGTGGCCAGGGCGGCGGGGTGGGCCTCGGGGCGGATCTTCCAGAGGGGCGCGCCGGTTTGGGCGTCGAGGGCGTGGATGGTGCCGGCCGTGTCGCCAGCGACGGCGATCCAGCGGCCACGCACTTGGCCGATCGCAATCGCGCTACGGATCGGCGCGGGGACCGTGACGCTCCAATGCTGGCAGCCGGTTTTGGCATCGAGCGCGTAGATGGCGCCATCCTGCGCGCCAACAAAGAGGCGGCCGGCGAAGACCGTGGGCTGGGCGCGAACGGAGGTGCCGCCGGGGAAGCCGAAGGCCCATTTCAGCTTGAGTTGCGGGACGGCGGCGGCAGTGAGGCTAGGCTTCGATTGGAAGCGCCAATTGGCGTCACCATTGCCCCAGCCGAGCCAGTCGCCGGGTTGTGTTTTGGGGGTCCAGGTGTTTAAGGGGCAGGGGTTGGCCGAAGCTGGGTTGACGGTGACTTCGGCGGAACCGAGCACCTTGGCCAAAGCCACGCGATCCGCTGGCGAAAGCGCCGCGCCCTGCTGCTTCATGACGCCGGACTCGAGGGCGCGGACAATGGAGGCCGCGGGCAGCTTGGCCATCGCCGACCTAACAGGAATGCGGCTGCCGGGCTCGGGCGCTTCGTGGCAGGTGGCGCAGTGCTGCTTGTAAAGCGCGACGCCGACCGGGTCATCGGCGGCGAAAAGGCTGCCCGCCAGCAGCAGGGCGGCGCGCATTCGCTATTTCCTTTGGTCCTTGCCGGCAGCGTCGTAGGGGGCGCCGGTGCCGGAGGAGCCGAGGAAGAACTTCTGGCCGTCGGGCAGGGTGACGTCACGACCGTTGGCGCGCGTCGTGCGGTCCTTCGATTGGTAGCCGTCGACGACGACGACTTGTCCGATTTTGAGCGAATCGCGTTTCAAACCGCGGCGCAGAAGGCTATTGGGCGTGCCGCCTTCCACCATCCAGACCTCTTTGCCGCCGTCTTTCTTCGCGACTTCGACATGGATCCACGTATGCGGATTGATCCACTCGATGCGGACAACGGGTCCTTTTAAGAGCACGGGCAGATTGGGGTCAAACTCAGCGCCGAAGGCATGATGGGCGTAAAGACGCCACGCCCCAAAGGCCGCGATGGTGAAGGGAATCAGGTATTTCATGGCTTCTTTTTGGCGATGGCGTCGGCTTCCAAAATGCGGGCGCCGCGGAGGATGCCGGCGAAGGAATAATTGCCTTCGTGGCAGGCGTATTCAAAAATGCGGGCGTCGGTGGCGGGCCAGACCATCTCGCCGGTCCAGGGTTTGGTCCAGACGGTGGGGTCCTCTACTCTGAATTTATAGCGCAGGGTCTTGTCATCGATGCGGGTGAAGCGTTCGATAACGTGGAGGTTGCGGTCGGCATTGCCGAGCCCCGGCTGGTCATTGAAGTTGGTGGTGTCGACGACGAGCGTGTCGCCTTCCCAGCGGCCGATGGAGTCGCCGAGCCAGCGGCGAATCTCGGGCGGCTCGTGCTTCGAGTTCAGCCGGACGATGCGGATGTCATGCACCATCTCATTCAGGATCATCACATGATCCTTGGTCTGCACGATTTGCTTCAAGTTGTTGTACATCACAGGCAGGGCGGGCGGGCCGGCGCTGCTGCCGAAGGCGAGTAAACAGCGTTCGGCGGTGGGGCGAAGTTCGGGGTCGTCGTAGGGGCCGGGGTTCAGATTCTCAGTGATCCAGAAAGCGTCGCCGCGGTTGGGCCGGTTGTACTTGGCGAGGGCCATGCCCTTAGCGCGCGCTTCCGGGGTTAACGCGGGGATGCGGCCATTGGCCGGTTCAATGACGATGGAGGTGCGGTATTGGCCATCGATCTTAAAGGCGCCGGTGCCAGTGTCGACCCACAGCGTATTGTAGCCGCCGACGTTGCCGGCGGGCCCAGCGCTGCCGTCGCCGCCGGAAGGGGGCGCTTTGCGATTCGGGTCACTCGCAGCGTTGTTTTTGGCCAGCAAAGCCGCCGTCGCTTGGGCGAGGGCCTTGGCTTCGGCTTCGGTAAGCGACATGCGGTCGCCGACATTGCCGGGGCGGTTCAGCGGCGTGAGGGTGGCAATGTCGTACATGCCGGACAGGTCAGGATGGCCATCGGCGGTACGAGGACCGGTGGTGGCCGCGGGTGGAGCAGCAGCGAGCAGCAGGGTTAACAGCGTCAGCATAAAGTTAGTCCTTCTTCAAAGGATGACGGCGAAATTCGCCGAAAACAAGCTCTTCTACAAATTCGACGCATTTGAAGTCCATAACTCGCGCGTCGGGTTCCATGCGGCGGTATAGGGGCAGCGAGATCTTCCACGGTTTGGTAAAGACCTCGGGGTCTTCGATGGTGGCTTCGTACTGGATGTGATGGGGGCTCGAGAGCGTGTAGCGCTCGACGACGTGCAACGCAGCGGTGTGGTGGGTGCCGGAACGGTCGAACCAGGTTTGGTCGTTTTGGCCGGTGACGTCGACCACGAGCGTGTCGCCTTCCCAGCGGCCGACGGACTGGCCCATCCAGGAATCGGTTTCGGCGGGGCCAGGGCTCTTAAACAGAATGTCGCGAAAGGCGCCGGCGAACTCATAGTTGATGAAGAACTGCTTGGCGTTTTGCAGAATCTGGAAGGGAAACGGCATATACGTGGCGCGAGGCACGCCGGGCATGTAGCAGCGGATTTCAGGGTCGCGATCAAGCCAGTTGGCGCGGTTTTCGTCGCGCTTCTTCGCGGCTTCAGGTTTATAAGGAATTTTGCCGCCGTCGACGATGCCCATGCCGCCGGGCACCGAGCCTACCGCGCCTAAGCGTAGCAAAGGCACAGCGGGCAACGGCCCATGGGGTCCTTCGCGCAGCATCAGCGAAGGGCGGGCCATATGGCGCTCAATGTCGTAATTGGCAGGGCCGATGGCCTGCCAGATGCCGTTAAAGTCCGGCTTGCCGCTGGGCAGGCGGGGGATGCGGCTTTGCGCCGAAGCGATCGTCGCCAGGGCGAGCGTCAAGATGAGTTTCGTCCGCACCAGCGGATTGTATCATCTTTAATAAAACGCGATCCATCGGCCCGAAAAGCCGACACCGAACCAGAGGGCGAGCGAGACGATAGCGGTTAGCTTTTGCGCTTGAGGGAAACCTCCCGCGGTGACGCGCCGCCGGATGGTGTAAGTGAATATTATCGCCAACAGTAGGAACGTCATCTTATAGAAAAACGGCGGGCTGAAGTAACACTTGATCGCTTCGGAAAGAAACATGGGGATGCCGGTGCCGATGATGACGAGTAACGAGCGGGTGAGCCAGGGCTGCACTTGGCGCGCCAGGCGATCGACTGGCTGATCGAGCAGGCCAAGGCCCAGCAGACGCAGGTCGACGGCCAGGACTGCACCGCCCAGCAAAGCGAGGGCCAGCAAGTGGATGCATTGAATAACGGGGAACAGCCACAGCGATTCGCGCACCACGGTGCCGATCAACGTCGCTTCGAACCATTGGAAGAGGGGTTGCATCACTTTTGGAACCAGTTATAGGCTTGCATCCGGCCGCAGATGACGACGCCACTCCAGAGCATCAGGGAGAGCACGCCGGCCACTTTGGCGCGCGCGGGCGGACTCGGGTGCGCGTCCCAACTGACGACGCGTTTGTAGATGGTGTAGTGGAAGATGAGGGCGTTGACGCCGGTGAGTAGAATCAGCACCATTTTCACGCGGAAGAAGATATTGGCGGCGGCTTTCAGCGGGCCAGAGTAGAACAGCAACACGCCGCTAACGGCCATCAGCGCGAAGCCGCAGAGGGCCCAGGGTAAGAACCGGCCGGCGACTTGGGAGACGGGAATGTCGCGCAGGCCGAGACCGGTGAGGCGCAGGTCGAGCATGGCGATCAGGCCGAGGAACAGGCACAGGGCGAGGACGTGCGTCGTTTCCACCAGCGGATAGAAGATCAGGCTCTCGCGGATGTAAATGCTGCCCGGCGTGTTTTCGAGCCACTGGAAAAAGGGGATCAGGTCCATGAATTTTTGCGCTAGGCTACTTCAGGGAGTATAAGCTATGCGCAAGCTGGGATTGATGGCGGCGTTGCTAGGGTTGGGTGGCTGCGGGAAGGCCCCGGTTCAGACGCCCATTAAAGCGGTGGCCACGCTGGAGGAAGTGATGCACGGCATGGTGATTCCGAATGCCGAGGTGGTGTGGAAGTCATCGGGCACCATCTATACGGCGCAGGGTGTCGAGGAGCGGATGCCAAAATCAGAGAGCGAGTGGCTGATGGTGGAGGCGAGCGCAATCACCTTAACCGAGGCCGGCAATTTGCTGATGATGGAAGGCCGGGCAAAAGATACGGGACGTTGGATGGAGCGAGCGAAGGCGCTGCGCGAGGCGGGGGCTAAAGTCCACGAGGCGGCGAAGGCGAAGAATGTGGACCTGTTGTTTGAGCGCGGCGGCTATCTATTCGATGCCTGCCAGGGCTGCCATTTTGACTACCGCTATGAGAAGGACCCGAAGGTGATTCGGTCTCACTAAGCCGGATCGAAGACAATCCCTTCGTAGATCTCGGCAAGGGGGATGTCGATGTCGAGCACCTTGACTGAGGCATCGAGGCCGGCGATGGTGTCGAGGGTCCAGGAAGTGGGGGACTGCTTGCGGAAGATCTCGACCTTAGCTTCGCTTTGCGAGACCAGAAGGTATTCGCTAAAGGACTCCAAGCGACGGTAGAAGGCGAATTTACCGCCGTAGTCATAGTCCTCCGTGGAGGGCGAAATCACTTCGACGGCGAGTTTCATGTCCGTCAGGGTGTCCACTTGCTCGTCCGTGAAGGACGGTTCGCCGCACACGACGACGATGTCCGGGTAGACGTACTTGGTGGGGGAGACGCGAACGCGGATGGGGGAGATGGCTGCCAGGCAGGGACCGCCCCGTAGACGCCTATCGAGCGCGCTACCCATGTGAAGCGCAATCCGGGCATGGCGGAAGCTGACGGAAGCGAGCGGGAAGAATTCGCCGTCGTGATACTCGCACTTGAGTTCGGCGGCGCGGTCGAGAGCCAGGTACTCTTCGATGGTTGATTTCGTTGGCGCAAGAGCACCCATGCTCCAATGCTACCCCGACGCGCCCCGTCGCGCTTCAATGTGGCGGAAGCTGAATGGGCGGAACAACGCCGTATTTCCGACGTTTTCACTCGGCACGGATCGCTTCGGCGGTCCTCGGCAGTGCCAGTTAGGCCTGCGGTTTACGTTCTAGGTTCGCGATAGACTGGGAAGCGCCATGTTTCGCTTTGCGCTCCCCTTCCTTCCGTTGCTCGCCTTCGCCGCTCCGACTTACGAGCAGATCCGGCCAATTTTGGTCCAGCGCTGCGTGGACTGCCATCAGCCGGGTGAGATTGGGCCGATGCCGCTGCTGACTTATCAGGAAGCGCGGCCTTGGGCCAAAGCCATCAAACAGGCGGTGCTGAAGCGTACGATGCCGCCTTGGCATGCCGATGCTGCATCGTCGAAACGCATCCACAATAGCCGGCTGCTGGCCGAAACCGAGATTGCGCAATTGGCCGCCTGGGCCGATGGCGGGGCGCTCGAAGGCAAGCCGCAGCAGCCGATCGCCGTCGCCAAGCGGGACGCCAAGTGGACGCTCGGCAAGCCGGACCTAGTCGTGCAAATCCCCGGCTACGAAATTCCCGCCTCCGGCACGCTGCGCTATACGTTCCTCGTAACGCCCACTGACCTCAAAGAAGATATGTGGATCTCGGCCGCCGAATGGAAGATCGACCAACGCGCCGTGGTGCACCATATCAACGCTTTCGTGCGGCCGCCGGGGTCGAGTTATGTGGCTACGGCACCCAAGGGGCAGTTGTATGTCGCCACCGGCGCCGAACGCAGCTTCCGCCATCCGAATGAGCGCGAGATTGACCGGCGCGAGCTATTAGTGGGTTATGAGCCCGGTTACCGGCCAATCGCATGGGGTCCAGGGCAGGCAAAGTTAATCCGCAAGGGCTCGGACATTGTCTTTGAGATTCACTTTACGGCGAACGGCAAAGCCGCCATCGACCATTCGGAATTGGGCATTTACTTCGCCAAGCAGCCGCCTGAAGAGCGGGTAGTTACCATTACGCCGGCCGATTCGAAGC
>JBBQQS010000055.1:0-16363 GCA_038215525.1 Bryobacterales bacterium | reverse complement strand
GACTTCATCATGGAGCTACTTACCTCATCTATTCTTCGCCCGAACCTATGGGCAAACAACGCAAACTTTCTCAGCATACTACACCGGGTTCACCAATTTGGACGATGGATGAGGCAACATGGGTTACGAGAATTCGCAACCAAATCGCGGGGAGCCGTATCCAACCAGTTGATATGTTAGTGCGAAGCTTGTTTGGATTAGGAATTGCATTCGGGCTTTTGGCGGCCGACCCGGCGTTGGACCGAGCCAAGACCCTCTACGATCAGACGAATTATGACGAATCTTTAGCAATTCTAAAGAGCCTCCCGGATTCAGGGCCGGTCTTCGCCCTCCGCGGCCGGAACCTCTTCATGAAGAACGACTTCAAGCGTGCCACCGAGCTCTTCGAACGGGCCATCGCCGCCGAACACGCCTCTGCGGACCACTACCTGTGGCTCGGACGCGCCTATGGCCGCCGCGCCGAAACCTCCTCCTTCCTCACCGCACCGGCCCAAGCTTCGAAGGCCCGCCAGAACTTCGAGCGCGCCGTTCAGTTGGACCCCAAAAACAGCGACGCCCTCAGCGACCTGTTCGAATATTACCTGCAAGCCCCCGGCTTCCTGGGCGGCGGGCACGACCGTGCCGCGGCCCTGATCGAAAAAATCGCCGCCCTCGACCCCGCCGAGCGCCACTTCGCCCAGGCACGCCTCGCCGAAGAGAAAAAGGACTGGAACCAGGCCTAAGCCCAACTCCGCCGCGCCGCCGAACTCGCCCCCAACCAGATCGGCCGTCTGATCGATCTCGCCAAGTTCTTCGCCAAGCGCGGCAAGCCCAACGAAAGCGAAGCCGCCTTCGTCCGCGCCGCCCAAATCAACCCCGATAATCCCAAGCTTTTAATCGAACGCGCGGAGGCCTACGTGGAGCAAGGCCAAAATCTCGCCGAGGCCCGCAAACTGCTTGAGCGTTACCTCAAAGCCAAGCTCACCCCTGAAGACCGGCCGCGCGAAGAAGCCCGCAAGCTGCTCGAAAAAGTCTCCACCAAAAGCTGATCGACGCCTGCTAAAATCAGGCCCATGTCCAATCCCGCCGTCGATAGCGTCCATACCCTGATTGAAGCCTGGAAACTGATGGTTGGCCGGTTGCCCACCGCCACCGTCGAACACACCAACGGGCTCGCCACCATGCTCGGCCACGTCCCCCTGCCCTTCTTCAACATGTTGGTGCAAGATCGGCCCCTCACTGATGCCGCCGCGGTCCACCAACTCCTCAGCGAGGCCCAGCAAAAAGCCGCCGCCTGCGCGCACCCTTCGATGTACGCGCTGTGCCTGGATTTCGCCCCGCCGGAATGGCAGTCGGTCGCCGCCGAGGCCGGCCTCGTCCCCGCCATGGAGCTTACCGGCATGGAAGCGGCGGAAATTCTCCCGCCCCGCCGTCAAGCACCCGAACTCGAACTGCGCCGAGTCGCTGACGAAGCCACCGCCCGCGATCTCGCCAAAGTGAATGCCCACGCCTACACCATGCCCGAAGAGCTCTTCGATTGCATCCATAACCTGCACCTCTGGCACCAAGATAGCCACGGCTATGTCGGCTACGTCGATGGCCAGCCGGTCACGGCCGCCGCGTCCTTCCCCGCGGCCGGCAGCGTCTACATTGCGCTGGTCGCCACCATGCCCGGCCATCACGGCAAAGGTTACGCCGACACCGTAATGCGTCACGCGATCACCGAAGGGCAAAAATCCATGGGCGTCACGCGCACCACTCTTCATGCCACCGACATGGGAGCCCCCGTCTACCGCGCTATGGGCTACCAACCCACCGCCCGGTTCGCGATTCTCATGGGTGCGCACTAACGGGGTAAGCTGTGAACATGAGCACGACCGCCACGCTCGTCTCCGTACCAGAGTTCTTACGCCTCTCGGACAAACCCGCGTTCGAGTTCCAGAATGGAATCCTGCGCCAGAAACCCATGCCCACGTGGAAACATTCTGTACTGCAGGCTCGAATTGCTCATCTCCTGATGAGCGGCCAGCCCGAGATCCTAGCCGGGAGCGAGCTGACCGTCAGGGTTCGTCCCGGCCGTTACCTGGTCCCGGACGTCGCCGCCCAGTGGCGCACTCAAATCCAAGATCCCTATCCCACCGAACCCATCCCCCTCTGCGTCGAAGTGCTCTCGCCCGACGACCGGCTTAGTGAAGCCATCGCCAAGGGCAAGGAGTATCATGAGTGGGGCGTGCCAATGGTCTGGCTCATCGACCCCGATCAGCGCCTCGCCTGGGAGTTTGCCAGCGGGCAGCCCGTCCTCCCCGTCTCTGCCCTCGGCCCCATCACCGCCCCCGGCATCAGGATCCAACTCCCCGAATTATTCACGATCCTGGACTAAAGACCGTTCACAGCCATTTCAGTCAACAAAATCAGTCACTTACAGATCTTCCCTTGCCTTGGCCTGATATCCTAGTGACGTAAGCGGCGCCGCCTCGGAGGCTGCGCGTTAGCCGCAAACGAAGTGTGGGACCGGCGTCCTCGCCGGTCGGAAGTCTGCTAGCCCGTGATTTCCTCAACCGCTGGCACACATCACAGTCAATAGAATCAACAACTCCCGGGTTCGTTTCGTTACTCCGCACCAAATTTCGCCGGCCAGCGCTGGCGACCGTGAAAAATTGCCACGAGTTCCAGTCGGCCTTGTCGCAGTCGATACGGGATCACGTACGGGGCGATAACTAACTCTCGTGTTCCTAACACTCGTCCCGCCCGGCCCATGTCCGGCTGAGTTTGCACAAGGTCAATTGCCGCCAGGATCCGGCGCGCGACTCCGGGCGCAATCTCCTCGGAATCCTTGGCGATGTGGCCACGCAGAGCTTCCAAATCCCGGACCGCCCGGCGGGACCAAACCGGTTTCATCGCGGCGCTTTACTCTCCGTCGGCGTACCCCAGGACTTAACCCACTTGGCAACGCTTTCGTGGGCGACAAACTCGCCCGAGTCGAGTTCGGCTAAACCAGCCCGGATCCCGCCGAGTTGCCACTCCTCGTTCTCGATATAGGCTTCGATCGCGGCTGCCGCCAGAAAGGACTTCGACCGTTTCGAACTCACCTCCAGAGCATCCAACCGCTCTTTCGTCTTGGTATCAATTCGTATGGATAAGGTTTCTATCATGACTTGTATTCAACTGTGCACGTCTTCACATAGCCAGGCCCCCGCCACAATCGTCTACACTGACAGCTATGCCATTTTCCGTCAGTGCCCGCCTCGCCGGGATGATGTTCCTCACCTACCTGATCTGGGGCTCCTGGTATATGACCATCGGCACCTATCTCACCGCCACCCTCAAATTCTCGGGCACCCAGGCCGGCGCCGTCTTTGGCACCACCGCCTTAGCTTCCATGATCTCGCCCCTCATCGTCGGCCTGGTCGCCGATCGCTTCTTTGCCACCGAGCGAGTCCTGTCGGCACTCTTTTTCCTGGGCGCCATCGTCCTGTGGCTCATCCCGCAAGCCTCCAGCTTTACCGCCGTCTACAGCCTGCTGCTGCTCTACTGCCTCATCTTCTTCCCGGCCATCCCGCTCACCAACTCGCTCGCCATGCGCCAAATGACGAACCCGGAAAGCCAGTTCCCGCCCATCCGCATCTTCGCCCCCATCGGCTGGATCATCATCTCCGTGCTCGTCAGTTGGCTCGGCATCGAAGCCAAGTCGACGCCGTTCCTGATCGCCAGCGTCTGCTCGGTCGTCATGGGTGCCTTCTGCCTCATCCTGCCGCATACCCCGCCCGGCGCCGTAGGCACCAAAACCACCTGGAAAAGCCTGCTGGGGCTCGACGCCTTGGTTCTGTTGAAGGACCGTTCCTACTTCGTCTTCCTCATCGCCTCGGTGCTCGCCTGCATCCCGCTCACCTTCTACTTCTCCTTCACCAACGCTTACTTAAACGCCGTGGGAGTCGTGAACGCGGCCGGCAAGATGTCATTGGGGCAGGCCTCCGAAGTGCTCGTCACTCTGGCCATGCCTTGGGTTTTCAAACGCATCAGCATCAAGAACGTGCTCCTCATCGGTCTCGCCGCTTGGGCCCTGCGCTACGTCCTACTCGCTTTCGGCAATGCCGAGGGCGGCATGTGGATGTTCTATACCGCCATCCTCATCCACGGCGTCTGCTTCACGTTCTTCTTCTTCGCCGGCTCCATCTACACCGACTCCATCGCCCCGCCCGCCTTACGCAACACCGCTCAAGGCCTGCTCACTTTCATGACCTACGGCATCGGCATGTTCTTGGGGTCCTTCATCTCCGGCACCGCCGTCGACCTGTTCACCACCACCGTGAACGGCGTCGAGCAACGCAATTGGATGGGCTTCTGGCTCACCTCCGCCGCCGGCGCCGCCATCATTGCCTTGATGCTCCTGCTGGTATTCCGCGGCGAGAAGAAAGCCGAGACCGCCTAGGTCTTCGCAAAGTAAAGCTGCGCCGCCCGCTGCAGATTCACCTTCGTCGCCTCCACCGGCCGGTGCTCATACCGGCTGATCGACATCAGCAAACTGCAAATGTCGTTCGGATAGCAGGCCCGCAGCTCGTTGCGCCCATCGGCCAGACAGATATTGCGCAAATACTCCGCGCTGTCCGGTTCGGTCGGCACGTCGCGCGCAATCATCACCCGCTGGAAGATCTGGTCGAAGACATGGGGCGCCACCGGCTCCACCAGAATCTTGTTATGAATACGCCGCAAAAACGCCTCGTCAGCCAGATCCGACGGATCGAGGTTGGTGGAAAAGACCACCATCAGTTCGAACGGGATCTGAAACTTGACGCCATAGCGCAAGGTCAAGTAATCCACCTTGCGATCGAGCGGCACAATCCACCGGTTCAGCAAGTCGCGCGGCGACATCAGTTGGCGGCCGAAGTCGTCGATGATGAAGATGCCGTTATTGGCCTTCATCTGCAACGGCGCCGCATAAATGCCCGACGTGTCGTCCAATCGCAGTTCCAGCATGCTGGGCACCATCTCGCCGCCCACCACAATACAGGGCCGGCGACAGAGCACCCACCGCGGGTCGATATCCGGGTCGTCGAGGTCGATCCGCTGGTGCACTACGGGATCGTAAAGGTTGATGATCTGGCCGTCCACCTCCACCGACCAGGGTATGTAAACCGCGTCCTGATAAACCCGCAACATCCGCTCGGCGATCGAGGTCTTGCCGTTGCCCGAAGGCCCGTAAAGAAAGATCGAGCTCTGGGTGATCAGCGCCGGGCCCACCGCGTCCAGCATCGCATCGGTCACCACCAGATCGGAAAACGCCATCCGCAGGGCGCGCCGGTCAATCGCCACTTTGGCCGCCTGCAGCTTCGTGGCCGCATGATAATCCTTCAAACCCACCGGACAGGCGCCCGCGTATTGCGAGATGTGCAAACGGTCAGAAGCCAGTTGCTTACCCGCTTGCGAGAGCACGAAGGAGTAGTCGTTGCCAATCATCCCCTTCACTTCCACCAGTTGCTGCATCCGCAGATGTTTGAAGGCCGTATCGACAATCGGAATCGACACCCGCAAATGCCGCGCCAGAGACTCCAGCGTGCTGAAGCCTTCCATCAGCAACCGGCGCAACACCAGATCGAGCACCAGAGATTGCGAAATCCCCAATTCCTCATAGTTTTGCGGAGTCGAAGGCGTAAACCGGGATCGCAATGCATCAAACGAAGGCATACGAGACAGAAATCGGCCAATCTCCTCCCCAACTTTACCCGTTACATTAGTAAGGTGACTCAATCGAAGATGCTCGCCGAGATCCTCGAGCAGCCGGCCGCCCTCGAGCGGACCCTCAAAGCTCAGATCCCCGCCGTAAAAAAACTTCAGCACGCGCTCGCCGCCCGCCGCCCTTCCCTCATCGTCCTCGCCGCCCGTGGCACCTCGGACAACGCTGCCCAATTCGCGCGATACTTGCTCGAAATCGAGACCGGCATCCCCGTCTCGCTCGCCGCGCCGTCCATCAACACGCTCTATGGCGCCCAAGTCAACCTGTCCAATGCCCTGGTGGTGGCCATTTCGCAATCCGGCGAATCAACAGACACCAACTTCGTCCTCGAACGGGCCAAAGAACAAGGCGCCATCACCGTCGGCATCACCAACGAAGCCGGCAGCACCCTGGCCAAACTAGCCGACCACGTCCTGCTGGTTCGCGCCGGCAAGGAACGCTCCGTCGCCGCCACCAAAACCTATACCGGCCAACTCCTCTCGGTCTATCACTTGGCCTTCGCCTTCGGCTCCCGCTATTCGCTCGAAGACCTCCAGCGTATTCCGGAACTTGCCGCGGCCGCCCTCACCCTCGAACCCCAGGTAACGGAACTCGCCGCCCGCTATCGCTTCATGAACCATGCCGTCGTGGTCGGCCGCGGACTCAACTATTCGAACGCCTTCGAACTGGCCCTAAAACTGATGGAGACCTGTTACGTGGTGGCCGAGCGCTTTTCCTCGGCTGACCTGCTTCATGGCCCCATCGCCATGGTGGAAGCAGCCTTTCCCGTCTTCCTCTTCGCCCCTCCCGGCCCCACTTGGCCCGGCCTCCAAACCATGCTCGAGAAACTCGATTCCCTCTCGGCCGACGTCTTCGTCATCACCGACCCCCGCAACAAAGCCGCCGCCGCCACCCGACGCCGCCTTGTCATCCCGATCAACCCGCCCGTCAGCCCAGGCCTCGAAGACCTCTTCACCCCCATCCCCTACATCATCCCCGGCCAAATGCTCGCCGCCAAGCTCGCCGCCGAGAAAGGACTCAATCCGGACGCGCCCCGGGCGCTCAGCAAAGTCACGCGAACGCTTTAACCCCGTTTCCGATCCACTTCGCCCCCGCGCCAAACTTTGTTTTCAATTTCGGTGGAACAAAACCCACTTCTCCTCGTCTACCAGTGAAATTGGTTAAGGAGAATGTGAAACCCGTGTCGAATCTCGTGGCCGCTAAACAGATTTCCGTTCTGATCGCTGATGATGAAGCCATGGCTCGCGATTGTTTGCGGCGCTTCGTCGCCGCCGAGCCGGACTTATACTTGGCCGGCGAGTGTCGCTCCGGCCTGGAAGCCCGGGAGCGTTTATTGGCCGGTGATATCGACGTAGTTTTTCTCGACGTCCGGATGCCGGGAATGGATGGTTTTGAATTGATTCAGGGCCTTCCGCCGGCGCAGTTACCTTTATTCGTTTTTGTTACTGCCCACGATGAATACGCCGCCAGAGCTTTCGAGAAAAGGGCGGTAGACTACTTACTCAAGCCCTTCGATGGGGATCGCTTTCGTCAGTGCCTCGAAAGGATCAGGCAGTTAGTCGACGCCAAGGACGGTAAACAGCGGCAGCAAGATATGCAAGCGCTGGCCGATGAATTGCGTAACTTGAAAGCCCGTCCGGAACGCTTCGCAGTGAAAACCGCGAATAGGTTGTTTTTCGTCAAGCTGGAAGATATTTATCTGATCCAGGCCGCCGATAACTACGTTTGCTTGCACATCAACAATGAGCAGCACTTTGTCCGGGAAACGATGAATTCGATTGAGTCGCGGCTGGACCCGGATAAGTTCGTCCGCGTGCACCGGTCGAAGATTATCAATATCGATCGCATCAAGGCGTTACAGCCCTGGTTCCACGGCGATTATCAAGTGGTGCTGAACAACGGCACCCACCTCACCATGAGCCGCACCTACCGGGAGCGGCTCTTCGAGCGACTGAAGCTCTAGCATAAACTGGAGCGATGCACGTTCTGCCGCTCCTGTTGTTGTTGCCTTGGTCCGCCCAGGATGTCTCCGCGCCCCGCATCCGTGCCCACGTGAAGTTTCTCGCCTCCGACCTCCTCGAAGGCCGAGCGGTCGGCACCCGCGGGGGAAAGCTCGCCACCGAATACCTCGCGGCCGCCTTCGCCGCCGTCGGCGCCCAGCCCGCCGGAGACCTGGCCAATGGCCGCCGCAGTTACTCGCAGCAGGTGCTGCTCCGCGGCGTCACCACGCTGCCGTCGTCCGCCATCTCCGCCGGCGAGACGAAGTTGACTTACTTAGACGACTTCGTCGGTGTCTCCCAACGCCAGCGAGCCAGCGAAGAGTTCACCGTCCCCGCCGTATTTGTGGGGCATGGCATCAACGCCCCGGAGTTCAAATGGAACGACTATGCGGATGCGGACGTGAAAGGCAAGATCGTGATCCTCTTCACGAACGAGCCGCCATCGAAAGACGAGAAGTTCTTCGGGGGACACGCCCTGACTTACTATGGCCGCTGGGCCTATAAATTTCAGGAGGCCGCCCGCCAAGGCGCGTTGGCGTGTCTGATTATTCATACCGATCCCACGGCCGGCTATAGCTGGGAAGTTGTCAGGAATTCCTGGGGCAAGGAAGATACTCAAATTCCGGCGGAGCCATCCACACCCGCCTTGGCCTTCGCGGGATGGTTAACGGCCGAGGCCGGCGCCCGTTTACTTGGGCTCGAGTTAGCCCCACTCTTAGAAGCCGCCGACCAGAGAGGCTTCCGCGCGCGGCCGCTCGAGAAACCGGTCCGTGTATCCGCCCAGGCCACACTGCGCGACGTCCGTTCCGAGAATGTCGCGGCCATGGTGGAGGGGACGGACCTAAAGCAGGAAGCCGTCGTCTTCTCGGCCCATTGGGACCATCTCGGCATGAACTCCAACGCCACCGGCGACGGCATTTATAATGGTGCCGTGGATAACGCCACGGGGTTAGGCGTGTTACTCGAGTTAGCGCGAGCCTGGGCCGCCCTACCGCAAAAGCCCCGCCGCACGGCATTGTTTTTGGCCGTGACTGCCGAAGAAGGCGGGCTTCGCGGCAGCGAGTATTATGGGAGGCATCCGCTGTTTCCGCTGGGCAAGACGCAATTGGATCTTAATTTCGATGCCATTCCCCCTTACGGCCGGCCACGCGACTTAGTCATCAACGGCGCCGAACGGACGACGGCCTGGCCCATGGTTCAGGAAGTAGCTCGGCGCTATAACTTCGCCCTCAGTCCAGACCCGCATCCGGAACAGGGCACTTACTATCGAAGCGACCACTTCTCCTTCGCCAGGGTTGGCGTTCCGGCTTTCAGCATCAACCTGGGAGCCGACTACCAGGGCGTCAACGCCGCCCGCTCCAACGCGCTGCGACAAGAGTACACCCAGCATTACCACCAGCCGTCAGACGAGTTTCGCGACGACTGGGACTGGAGCGGCGTCGAAGAAGTCGCCCGCGTCGGCCTGACCCTAGGGATCAACGCCGCCAATAACTCGGCGTTATTCACTTGGCGGCCAAATGACGAGTTTCTACCGGCCCGGTTGGCTAGCATGGCTCGTTAGCGGCCCAGGGCTTTCTTACCCGCGTCGAGCACTTCAATGATCTGCTCGACGTCATAAACTGCGCCGCCCCAACTGCCGCCGCTGACATCCTGCAAGGCGGCCCAGAGGCGCGTATCGCTCGGCAACATCGGGTCCGGCTGTAAGTCCGCCCTGGGCGCACGACTGGCCAGCAACTGGTCTCCCGAAGCTACCGTGCCGTCCGCGCCGAGTAAGTTCACGGTGGCGGTCATATGACGTTGGTCGACGACGATTTCGATTTGGTCGTCATCGTGCAACTTCCCGATCGGGCCCCCGGCAAGAGCTTCCGGCGTCACGTGGCCAATACACGCCCCCGTCGATACACCGCTAAACCGGGCATCGGTGATTACTGCCACATGCTTCCCAAACGGCAGCATCTTCAAGGCGGAAGTTACTTGATAGGTCTCCTCCATGCCGGAACCTAACGGACCTCGGGCGCATAAAATGATAATGTCCCCGGCTTTGATCCCGCCAGTCTTGATGGCCTTGATAACGGCTGGCTCAGTGGTAAATACACGCGCCGGACCGACTTTGCGGTAAATCTGATTCTCGCCCACTACGCTGGGGTCAATCGCGGTGCTCTTGATCACACTGCCACCGGGCGCAAGATTTCCCTTGGGAAAACAGACGGTGGAAGTAAGTCCACGTTTCGCAGCTAAGTCCGGCGACATAATCACGTCATCGGGATCGACGCCATCGCGCTGCCGTAGGACCTCGCGTAACTTAACACGCCGTTCGCTGGTTTCCCACCAATCGAGCATTTCGCCCAAAGTGCGGCCGGTTACGGTAAGTACCTGAGTATCTAACAATCCAGCGCGGCGCAGATGCAACATCACCTCCGGAACACCTCCCGCCAGAAACACCTGCACCGTCGGATGATGTTTGGGCCCATTAGGCAGCGCGTCTACCAAACGCGGCACCTGCTGATTCACGCGGGCCCAATCCTCTACCGTTGGGCGATGGACACCCGCATGGTAAGCCACGGCGCCCAAGTGCATAATCAAGTTGGTCGACCCGCCGAATGCCGCGTGTATTACCAAAGCATTGCGGATTGACGCATCGGTAATGATGTCCTTCGTCGTAATCCCGCGTTGGATCATCTGCAAGACGGCCCGGCCGGAGCGGCGCGCCATATCGAGCCAAATTGGATGACCCGATGGCGCTAGCGCCGAATGCGTCAGCGACATCCCCAACGCTTCTCCAATCACCTGCGCCGTGCCTGCCGTGCCGAGAAACTGGCAACCGCCGCCCGGAGATGCACACGCGCGGCAACCCATGTCCTGAGCCTGCTCGAGCGTAATGATGTTATGCGAGAAGCGCGCGCCAATAGTTTGTACTTTGGCCGCATCCTCGCCGTCTTCGGCCAACAAAGTTACTCCGCCCGGAACCAACACCGTAGCCAGATCGTGCATCGCCGCAAGAGCCATCATCATCGCGGGCAGACCCTTGTCGCAAGTCGCCACGCCGATCACGCCCTTGCGGGTCGGCAAAGAACGAATCAACCGGCGAAAGACCATCGACGCGTCGTTGCGGTAGGGCAGCGAGTCGAACATGCCGACCGTGCCTTGCGTGCGGCCATCGCAAGGGTCAGTGCAAGCGCCGGCGAAGGGCACCGCATCCAGCGACTTCAATTCGTGCGCCGCCGCCTCCATCAGCAGGCCCACTTCCCAATGGCCGGTGTGGTAACCCAACGCGATGGCTTCGCCGTTCGGAGCACGAAGACCGCCGTGCGTCGAAAGCAGCAGCACCTCGGGGCCCCCGAGTTTAGCGGGATTCCAACCCATGCCCGCGTTCTGCGTCCAGCCGAAGAGGTCGCCCGAAGGGCGCTCCAGCAGCATCTCCGCCGTGTAGGGCAAAGAGCCGGCGGGGCCGGGCACTTTGCTGCGGACATCGAAGAGGCCTTCGGCCCCCGAGTCCAGGATCGATTCAGGAGGGACGGTTTCGTAGAGTCTGGGCATCCACCCTTATTGTATCGGCCTTACTTGGCCGTTGAGGGAACGCGGGGCTTACGGTAATCGAAGGACTTCCAATCCTTGGCCGCGCGGCCGTTCAAGTCCCACAGCGGAACGCCCTTGCGCAATGTCATATCGGCGCTGAGCCGCTGAGTGCCTTCCCGCCGGGCTCCCGCTGAATCGAGAAAGGCAAACTGACCTTTTTCCAGCCTCAACACGGTAACGTCAGCCTCGGCGCCGACAGTCAAGTGGCCTAATTCCGTCCGATTGATTTCCACAGCTGGATTCCAGGTTGAGGCGCGAATTACCTTTTCGAGCGACATCCCCAGGCTCATCATTTTCGACATCAGGTTGGGCATATCCTTGAAGCCCGAATTCATGCTGCCAACGTGTAAGTCAGAAGAGATGGAATCCGGAAAGAAATCGCCTTGAATGGCAGGAACCGCGATATTCCAAAAGAAACTGCCTCCGCCATGGCCGACGTCGAAGTAAATGCCCTTTTCGCGCCCCTGACGCATGGCCGGATTTACTTTGCCGTCGATCACTTCGCCACGCAAGCCCGCGAAACAGTGCGTATAAATATCTCCTTTGCGCAGTTTGTCGCCTATCAAGATTTCGAGGTTGCGCGGCGGCTTCAGCACGCCGAAATCGACCATCACGGGCAGATTCTCAGTCCGCCCGGCTTTGGTGGCGCCGTCCACGGCAGGCCATCCTTCGCCGGCATAGTGGGCGGTCTTAAAGCCGACAATCACGTCCTTATTGGCGCGAGCCATTTTGGCGGTTTCGTCCGCATCCATGTTGGTGGGATCGCTTTCGCCAGCCGGACTCATACCGTTACCGACAATGTTGAGAAAGGCCAGCACGCGCGTCCGCGCCCGGTCAATAATGCGTTGCCGGAAGTCGGGGAAATTCTTCCATCCAGAGGTGCCAGCATCCACCATAGTCGTCACACCGGAGCGGAAGGATAGTGGGTCCGGGTAGACACTCAGGTCGCCGGTGTAGGTGCGCCCCAGGCCCGTACCCGCGTAGACGTGTACATGAATATCGATGAGCCCTGGGGTTACATACAATCCCCGCACGTCGGCCACCGCCTTGGCGTCGGAAGCGGGGATGCCGGCCGCGACGCGAGCGATCTTGCCGGCCGTGATGGCGACATCCATGGGCGAGTTGACGTTGTTCTTCGGATCAATGACGTGGCCACCTTTCAGCAGCAGGTCATAGGGCTGGGCGCACAGCAAGGATCCGACGCCGAGGAGAAGTGCAAAGCGAAACATGATCTGACGATTATTTCACGACTTTAGCGCTGGCCAATGCCGCCGGCCAGCGAGCGCAGCACGGTGATCATCGCCGGACCCAGGGTGATCGCGAAAAGTACCGGAAGAATGAAGATGATGATAGGGAATAGCATCTTGATGCCGGCCTTCGCAATGGCCGCCTCTGCGCGCAAACGCCGCCGCATCCGGAGGGCATCGGCGTAGACTTTGAGGGCGTGGGAGAGCGAAGTGCCGAAGCGCTCGCTCTGAATGATCATGGCAGCCAAGCTCTTGATGTCGTCGATGCCCGTGCGGCGGACTAACTGGTTGAAGGCCTTGGCACGGTCCTGCCCGGCTTTTACCTGCATCACGACCGTGTAGAATTCGTTCGCGAGTTCGGGGTAAATGAACTGCATCTCTTCGCTCACGCGCACCATGGCTTGGTCGAGCGAGAGGCCCGTGCCAAGCACAATGCCGAGTAAGTCGATGGTATCAGGGAGGGCTTCTTGTAACTTCGCCTTATAACGTTTGGCCAGGCGGCCCAGCACTTGTTTCGGGACCAGCCAGCCGATGATAAATGCGGCGATCAAACCGCCGAACGCATTGGAGAGGGGGTTGTCACGCTGGAACCAGAGCATGCCGCCCATACAAACGATAAAGAAGAGGCTATGGCCGAAAATATAGTAAGCTGCCGATTCCGGCCGCCGATTGCCCGCGGCTCGCAAGTCGCGCTCCACTTCGCGAATCCACTCTTCCCCGCCGAAGCGGGAGACGATGTAAAGGAGTTGATTCCAGAATCCGCCACCGCTACTGCGGCGACGTTGACCGCCAGTTTCGACGGGTCCAGCGGCGGTGAAGGCGCGTAACTGAGTCATGCGGTCATCGAGAGGATCTTCTTGCACCGTGAAAAGCTGCACCGCCGACCAGACGATCGCCGAAGCGGCCGAACCAAATGCCAGGAAAAAGAGAAGTGAAGTCAGCATGGCGTTAGAACTTGGGGCTCGCAATCTTGCGGATTACCAGGATGCCGATCAATTCGGAAACGATGGCATAAGTCAGAATCATGTTTCCGGTTTCGTCCTCAATCAGCAGGGCGATATACTCGGGCTTCTGGAACCAATAAATGAGGAAAATGACCAGCGGAATGGAACAAACCAGCGCCGCGGAGAAGCGCTGCGACGCCGTACCCGCCCGAAGTTTCTCGGCTAAGTTCAAGCGTTCGCGGATCAGCATCGCAAGGTTTTCGAGCATATCTACCATGTTGGCGCCCGTTTGTCGCTGCAGAATCAGGCCGGTGATGAAAAACTTAAGGTCGATAAGGGGAATGCGATCGCCTAAGTGATGCAAAGCCTCTTCGGTCGGTGCGCCCAAAGCTAACTCTTCCATCACTTTCTTGAATTCCATCTGCACCGGGTCAGACGTTTCGCTGGCGATGGTTTCAAGGCCGCCCTGGATATTGTGGCCGGCCTTCATGGACCGATTAAAGAGGTCAATCGTTTCGGGCAGCATGTGCTCAAACTTACCCATGCGGGAAGACTTCTTCCAAAGAATGTACGTGGTCGGAATGGCGGCAATGACGGAGGCAAAGGCGAGTTTAATCGGCCAATAGCCGATAAATAGGCCAACCGCGCCGAACACTAAAACGAAAAGGATGATCGACACGGTAAAGACATCGGTGGCGCGATACTTCAGGTTCGCTTGTTCGATGATCTGCTGTAGGCGTTTTAGGGGTTTTACCCAATCGAGAACGCTGGCGAAGAAGGCAAAGGTCCCGGTGCTTTCGCGGCGAAGTAAGTCGCCGCCAGTGCGCTGGCGTTGGACATTCGCCCGGGCGCGCAACTCGCGCATTCTCGCGTTGAGCCGCTCTGCTTCTTGACGCTGCGGGATGCGCCAGACATAATGGACGGCGATCCCGGTGGCCACCGAAAAGAAGATAAAGCAGAGTAAGAAGGTTCCCAACATCCTAGCGCTCCTTCACCTCGTGGACTTCGCTAAAGATCGAGCGGGGCAACTGGACGCCGTACGCTTTCAGACGGCCCAGCACCTCGGGAATATGTCCGGTAGCCCGGAAGGTACCGAGGGCCTTACCGGTCTTGCCGACACCGGAGCGATCGAAGACGAAGATATCTTCCATTTGCACCTGGTCTTCGCCGACCCCAGTAACTTCGTTGATCGAGAGAATCTTTCGGCTACCATCGGTAAGGCGCGCGACCTGAATTACGATTTGAACCGCCGAGGCGAGCATTTGCCGGATGACGCGATCAGGGATGGCGGAAGAGGCCATCATCACCATGGTTTCGAGGCGTGAGAAAGCGTCGCGCGCCGTGTTGGCGTGGCAAGTGGTCATGGAGCCGTCGTGGCCCGTATTCATCGCCTGCATCATATCCATAGCTTCGGCGCCGCGGCACTCACCGATGACAATGCGGTCAGGGCGCATGCGCAGGGCGTTGATAACTAGGTCGCGTTGCGAAATTTCGCCCGCTCCCTCCACGTTCATGGGGCGAGTTTCGAGCCGGACTAAGTGCGACTGCTGTAACTGCAATTCGGCGGTATCTTCAATGGTGACGACTCGCTCTTCTTCCGGAACGAAGCGGGACAGCGTATTGAGCATCGTAGTTTTTCCGGAACCCGAGCCGCCGGAGATAACGATATTCAAACGGGCTTGAACGCAGCCGGAGAGAAAGTCGATCATACCTTGAGTAAAAGTGTCGTTACGCACTAACTCGTCGGTAGTGAGTAGTTTCTTTCCGAACCGGCGAATCGACATGACCGGGCCGATGAGGGAAATGGGAGGAATGACGGCGCAAACACGGGAACCGTCGCCTAAGCGGGCGTCGACGATCGGCGAAGATTCGTCAATGCGGCGGCCGATATTCGAGACAATGCGATCGATGATCAGCCGGACGTGCGCAGGGTCCTTGAAACGGATACTGGTCTCTTGCATAATACCATTGCGTTCGACATAGACCGAGTCGTAGCCGTTGACGAGAATATCGGAGATGGTAGCGTCTTTGAAAAGGGCCTCCAGGGGGCCGAGTCCAAAAACCTCATCGAGAACTTCTTCGATCAGCTTCTCGCGTTCGCTGATCGTCATGGGTGTGCCGGCTTCGCCCACCATGCGCTCCACCATGTTGCCGATCTGATCGCGCATGCCGTCCTTGCGCAGGCCGCGCAATTGTTCGGCGGACATGGTGTTTAGGAGGCGTGTATGCACCTGCGTTTTGAGCGCGAACCAACGGTCCGCGTTATTCGACGGGCGCGGGACAGAGCGAGTGCCCATTAGGCGGCAGCTTCTTTCTTACGTCCGGTGGCTTTATCGACAAAGGCGCGGAAAGTGCGATCTAACTCGCCGGCTTCCTCGCGATTGGCCACGAACGGACGCCCCTTGTTAATGGAACCAAGGACGGCGCTCGACTGGGGAATGCCATAAAATACGGGCTGATTCAGGGTCTGCTTGATTTGTTCGAGCGAAGCCAGGCCGGGACCACTTTTCTTCGAATATTCGTTGACGACGACCTTGATTTGATCCTGATTGAAGCCCATACGCATCAGGAAGCTCATATAACGCTGCGCGTTGCGAATCGTGGGGTACTCCTGAGTGGTTACGACGAAGATTTGATTCGAAACCTGGAGGGCACCGAGGACTAACTCGGTGTTGATGAGCCGGCCGGCGTCGACAACGATGGATTCGTATTTTTCAACTAGGAAAGTAGTGAAGTCCCGAAACATGGGTTCAGAAAAGTAACCGGCGTTTTCAAGCGAATCGGGCGGGCCGACTAAGTAGAAACCCAGGGGATCACGAGTGACAAAGCCTTCGAAGAGGGCTTGGTCCATGCGGTCGAGGTTTTCGCCTACTTCCTGGAGGGTGT
>JBBQQS010000054.1:0-16469 GCA_038215525.1 Bryobacterales bacterium | reverse complement strand
GGAACCAATACTTTCCCGCCGAGGCGATGCACCAGGAGTTCTTTGAGCCGAGCGCGACCACGACGGTCTGCTCCTGGAAGGGCACGGCCAAGTATTACGACGTGGTGGTGAACGGCAAGCGCAACGCGGGGGCGGCCTGGTACTATCCGGAGCCCAGCGACGCGGCCAATCAGATCAAAGGGCGCGTAGCATTTTGGAAGGGTGTCCGCGTGACGGCCTAAGCCACCTCTTGCTCCTGGTACTGCAACTGGTAGAGGCGCGTGTAGAGGCCATCCATGGCGAGTAACTCCTGATGGGTGCCGCTTTCGCGTAGTTGGCCTTTGTGCATCACCAGGATCCGGTCCGCGCGTTGAATGGTCGAAAGACGATGGGCGATGACGATGGAGGTGCGGCCGGTAACCAGCCGGTCGAGCGCCTGCCGAATCCGTAGCTCGGTTTCGGTGTCGACGCTCGAAGTCGCTTCGTCAAGGATCAGGTAGCGGGGTTGGCGAGCGAGAGCGCGCGCAAAGCCGACGAGTTGCTTCTGCCCGGTAGATAAGCCGAGACCGCGCTCGCGCAGTTCGTAGTCGAAGCGAGTGGGCAGGGTGTCCACAAAGTCGAGCAGGTTCACTTCGCGGGCAGCATTCTCCAGGTCCACCTCGGCCATGGCCTCATCGCCCAGGCGGATGTTGTCGCCGATGGTGCCGGTGAAGAGGAAAGGATCCTGCAGCACGACGCCGAAGTGGCGGCGCAGGTCGATCGGATCCAGTTCCCGAAGGTCGATGCCACCGACGCGGATGGTGCCTTTCTGCACATCGTAGTAGCGCAGTAGCAGGCTGATGATAGTGGTCTTCCCCGCCCCGGTGTGCCCAATGACGGCGACGGTTTGGCCGGGCTCGATGCGGAAGCTTACGTCGCGCAACACCCAGTCCTCGCCCTGGTAGGCGAACCAGACGTGGTCGAATTCTATGGCAGCAGCGTCCGCAGGGAAGGCGCGCGGAGCGGCGGGAGCGACGATCTCGGGTTGGGTGTCGAGGAGCTTGAAAACCCGGTCGGAGGCCGTCATCGCCGATTGCAGGATGTTGTACTTCTCACTCAGGTCGGCGATGGGCCGGAAGAAGCGGAAGCCATATTGAATGAAGGCGAGCAGGATGCCCAGCGACAAGCTCTGGTCGTGCACGCGAATCGCGCCGTAGCTCAGCAAACCGGCCAAAGCGATCATGGTGAGCAGTTCGGTGACGGGATAGAACCAGCCGTAGGCGTGAATGCCTTCCTTAAAGGCGTCCATGTGCTCGCGGTTGATCTGGTCGAAGTCCTCGCGCGCTTGGGCTTCACGATTGTAGAGTTGCAGCACGGAGACACCATTCACATGTTCCTGAATGTAGGAGTTGATCTTGGCGACGGCGAGGCGCGTCTTCTGGTAGGCCACGGTGACGGCCTTGCGGAAGATGCTGGTGGTGAGAAAGACGAAGGGCATCACGGCGAGCATGATCCACGTGAGGCTCGAATTCATGCGGAACATGGTGATGATGATCAGGATGAGCACCACCAAGTCGGCCAGGATGGTGACCACACCCGAGGTGTAGAGCTCGTTCAAGGTATCGACATCGGAGGTGACGCGGGTGACTAAGCGGCCAACAGGGTTGCGGTCGAAGTAGGCGATGTCGAGGCGCTGCAGGTGGGTCATCACTTCGCGGCGCAAGTCGAACATCGCCATTTGGCCGGTGCGCTGCATCAGCAGGGTTTGGCCGAATTCGGCCAGCGTCGTGAGGATGATGGCGACCAGGTAGATCGCCAGGATGAGATAGATGCCCGTGGACGGCTGGGGCGGCAGCCAGGCTACCATCGCCAGCGAGCAGCCGCCCTGCGTGAGGTAACAATCGACGACCACTTTGGTCAGCAGTGGGCCCGCGATCTGGAGCGCCGCATTGATGAACAGAAGCACCATGGCCCAAGCCACCGTCCGGCGATATGGCCAAAGATAGCGGACCAGCCGCTTGGCCAATCGGCCATCGTAGACTTTGTCGAGAACTTCTTCTTGCACGCTCCTTCTATTGTAAGTTTCGCTATCCTCTAGGTTCATGTCCTTATATCGATTTTCTTTTCCGACCGCGATTCTCTTTGGGCCTGGCACCGTGCAGCAGTTACCGGCAGAGTGTGAACGGCGAGGATTCCGGCGGCCGCTGCTGGTAACCGATCGCGGCTTGCGGCGCACCCCGGTCTTCGACCTGGTGCAGGGATTAGTGCCTCAGGCCATCGTCTTCGACGCCGTTGACCCTAACCCCACCGAGCAGAACGTCACCGATGGCGTTGCGGCTTACCAGGCCAGCCACTGCGATTCGATCATCGCCCTGGGCGGCGGGTCGCCACTCGATGCGGGCAAGGCGATTCGGCTGAAGGCGACCCATCCCTTGCCGTTGGCTGACTATGACGACCTGATCGGCGGCGACGCCAAGATCACCCGCGACGTGCCGCCGATGATTGCGCTCGCCACGACTTCGGGCACGGGCAGCGAAGTGGGCCGGTCCGCGGTGATCACCATTGCGGCCACCAATCGCAAGACGGTGATCTTTAGCCCCTACCTTCTGGCTGACCTCGTTTTGAACGACCCAGAGCTCACGCTTGGCTTGCCTGCGGGAGTAACGGCCGGCACCGGCATGGACGCGCTGACGCATAACTTCGAGGCTTACGTCGCGAAGGGCTACCATCCCATTTGCGACGGCATCGGCCTGGCCGGCGTGAAGCTATGCGCGGAGCACCTGCCGCGGCTGGCCCGGAATCCGCAGGACCTTGAGGCGCGCACCGGCATGATGATGGCGTCGATGATGGGAGCCATCGCCTTCCAGAAGGGGCTCGGCGCGACGCATTCGCTGGCCCATCCGCTTTCATCGGAGTTCGGCATGCACCATGGCACGGCCAATGCCGTGTTGTTGCCGGCGGTAATCGAGTTCAACCAGGAGGTCGTCCCCGATCGGATGAAGGAACTGGGGGAAGTACTAGGCGGACCAGACGCGGCCACGGCCGTCCGGAGGTTGAATGCCTTGCTGGGGATTTTGCCCCGGTTGCGCGACTATGGCATTCCAGAGGAGTCTTTGCCGGGCTTGGCAGCCAAGGCGTTCGAGGACGGCTGCCATCAGTTGAATCCCCGGCCTTGCGACGAGGCCGACCTGCTGGCACTCTACCGCCACGCTTGGTAACGCTTTTTGTGATACGGTGAAGACTCGAGCCCGTGGAGGAAAACCATTTGCCCGGTTCACTGCTGACAGTAGCGAACCGGGCAAAACTATTTGTGGGGTAGCGAGCACGGGCTAAAGATCCCCCCATTTGCGTCGATTGCTGAAGGGTGGACATCGCACAGCAAAGGTGGGCGGAACTGCGCGTTGGGGACGCCGAGGCGCAGTACGCCTTTTGGGAGACGCTGGCCAGGCGACAAGGCTGGACGGTGGCGTTTGCCGAAACCGTGTTCTCGGAGTACCGGAAGTTCCTGCATCTGACGCTGACCGCGCCCCATCCGGTAGCGCCACCCGCGCCCATCAAAGCCGCCTGGGACCTGCATCGCGAACTGCCGGCGTGGCGGGAGTTGCCGGAAGCGGACGAGATCGAGCGGCGTCTGCAGGGGTGCGAGTTCGCCAATCCGGCGGCGGTTGAACAAACGCGTCTGCTCTACGCGCTCACCTACGGCCGGTATCCACCCGAGTCGATCTGGCCGGCCCGGGCGAAGAGGCTAAAGCGGCGAAAGAAGCCGTCGGCGATGGTGTGGGCATTGTGCGCGGTGGGCGTGGTTCTGGCCGTGTGGCTGCCGGGAGCCTTGGGGCACTGGGGCCGGGGCGGCGGCGGGCATGGGGTGCTGGTTTCTCCAACGGATGCAGGGCACGCAGAGCGATCTCGAACGATTATCCGCGGCGCTGCACAAGGGTAATCCCTCACTTTGATCATTGATTGAGCAATTTATCTATTTGCTCAATCTCTTTGAGCGCTTGCTAAATTAGGAGCAATTTTCACAACCCGCTCAAAGTCGGACTTACAGCAGGCCAGCAGCGCGATTTGACACCGCCGCTCGAAGCCGCTATAGTCTAGGCAACGATGACCAACCCCTACCCACTTAGGTAAGTCGAGGTCGAATTTGCTAGGACGAAGCCGCTGGAACCTCCAGCGGCTTTTTCGTTTGCCGCCGGGGAGAGCAGGCTTTGAGCCGTGCGCTACACCAGCCGGGGGGCGGATTCAGCAATGTTTATAGCTGTTTTGAGCGCTGTTTTGAGCTTTCGCCGTTGGTTCTCTTGAACAGCTGCTCAGGGAGCGCTAAACTTGCTGGGAGCCTCTCCCATGCAACCTGTCGATTATGTGCAAGTACTGGCCGACCTTGAGCACCGCAAAGCGGAACTTGAGGCGGCGATCCTTGCCATTCGGCGGCTGGTGAATTTGCCCGTTACCGCCACGCCGAGTCCGCCGTTGGGTCCTCAGCCGGTCTACGAAGCGCCGAGGGCCTATCCCTTCCTCGGCATGACCATTCCCGAAGCGACCATCGCCCATCTGCGCGCGGTGCAGAAGCCACTCAACACGCACGAGGTGATTGCCGCGCTAAAGCAAGGTGGTCTGCGCGACAGTAACTACCAGACCGTGTATCAGGTGCTGCGCCGGCGCTCACGCGAGAAGCAGGACCTCGCCGTCGACAAAGGGAAATGGCACCTGGCCGAATGGCATAAGTGGCGCCGGAAACAGACCGGGCGCGCCGAAAGTTCGCCCAGTGTGGAACATCCCACCGCCGCCAACGAAAGTTGAGCAAATTCACGATTTGCTCTAGACAAGCTCGATAGAACGTTCTACATTGGGACCAATGCAAATTCGACTGAGCTTGTGATCGAATTCGATTCAAGTTTAGCTTCTTCTTCCCTGATGTATATGGAGTTACCTAATGTTCGTAAACCTGTTGGTCGCCGCCCTCACCTGCACCGTATTTCTGCCGGCCGCCGAGCCCTCGCTCAATTGCCGGTATACCCTATCTCCCGTGGCCGCTCAACACACTGCGGAAGGCGGATTGTTCCGTCTACGCGTTACGGCGAGCCATCCGCAATGCCCATGGACCTTTACGCCCGCCTCCTGGGTGCACGTCAGTGCCGCAGTGAGTCATGGCGCAGTCACCCATGGCTCTAGAGACCTTACCTACGAACTGCTGCCCAACTTCTTTGAGCAGCCGCGGGTAGCCAAATTGCGTCTGGAAACCAAAAGTCCCGACGGCAGCCCGGTGCCAGTCGCCACGCTGGTGGTGCGTCAGCAAGGCCGCGGCCAGTAAACGATCTCCCCCAAAAAGAGCAGCAGGCTGATTCGCCGGAGGACGGCCTGCTGTTTTTCCAGCCTGGGTTCTTCCCAACTCAACTAAACAAAATCAAACGATCTGAGCCCAGGAGCCCGGACGCGACGCGGTTTCTCCATCCCGCGGGGCGTTCCCTTCCCCTCCCCAGCCGCGACCCTGAAAATTGGGGTCGCGGTTTTTTTCATGCCGCTAGAAGAGCACCTTAATCACCAGCACTACGGTCCGCGGCTGGTTGTCTTGGGCCGGGTTCAATTGGCCGAAGCGCGAATCGGTCACCGAAGTCGCGATCAGGCGGCCGAAGTAGGTGTAGTTGAAGGCGTTCTGGAAGTCGGCGCGGACCTGGATCCGCAGCCGCTCGCGGATCGTGAACTGTTTGTAGCCGGAAAGTTCCCAGCTCTGCAGAAAGGGGCTGCGAACGTCCGGGAAGCGCGTCGGGAAGTCGCGCAGCGTGAAGGGGGCCTGGGCCTGCCTTGGGAAGAGCGTCGTGTCGAACCACTTGTCGAAGAACGGGTTGAACTTGGTGCCGCCGCCCTTCACCGCATTCTCGTCGCGTTGGGCATTGGTGAGCGCGGCACTGCGATTGGTGAGCGGAGCGGCATTGGGAAACTCGAGCGGACTTCCCGAGCGGTACATGTACTGCGCACTCAAATTCCATCCGCCGACAATCGCGTCGGCCCACTTCGGCAAGCCGCCCAAGAGTTTCTTATTGCGGCCAAATGGCAGCTCATAGGTGGCGACGGCGGAGAAGGTGTGCGGCGTGTCGAACTCCACCAGTCTCTGGTCGGGCCGGGTAGCATTGAGGTCGCCCAGGAGCACATCCTGGTTGTTGAGGATCGTCACGCGTTCGAGCGTCTTCGACCAAGTGTAGGAGAGCTGGGCGGCGAGGCCATTGGCATAACGGCGAGTGGCCTTCGTCTGCAGCGAGTGATAGCTTTGGCCACCGATGGGCAGGCTCTGGAGGTTGACGTTCGCGTATTGCGGATAGGCGAAGAGCAACTGCTGGCGCGGCACGGTGGCGCCATTGAAGGCGGAGCCCGGCAGCAGTCCGCGCAAAGGGTTGTTTACCTGGGCGTTGAAAAAGGCGGCGCGCTCGGCCACGGGCAGCGAAGTGAGCGTGGCGGCGGGAATGTAGTTGAGCCCGGCCCCCACGGGAAGCTTGCGCGTGAGGTTGGCGGCGTAGGAGGCGTCGACGAGCCATTGGTTGGGCAGGACACGCTGCAAGCCGAAGCTAAACTGGTGTGAATAAGGCAGCGGCCGGTTCAGGTTTTGCGCGGCGACGCCCAGCCCGAGGTTCGTGGCGAGCCCTTGCGAGGAGCCGATCGGCTGCAGCAGTCCAGACGGGAACTGCGAGCGCGGGAAAGGGTCGGAGAGTGTGACGGCCGGGGTGAGGTTGTTGTCGGTACTGGCGATCAGGTTGGTGGGTTGGCTGAAGCCCGTGTCAGGGCCCAGGGCGTTCTGGCCCAGGTAGTAGAGACCGTAGCCGCCGCGCATCACCCAGAGGGGCCGGAACTGCCAGGCCACGCCGATGCGGGGCTGCCAGTTGTTTTGATCGCGATTGAAGGCTTCGCGCGACTCGCCTTTGTTGCCGGCGTAGAGCAGGCCGCCCTTCAGGCTGAGGCCTTGCACTTGGCTCGCGATGGGGCTCGCCTGGTCAAAGGCGAAGCCGCGGACCTGTCGGTTATAACGCTCGACAATGGGCGACTCGTAGTCCCAGCGGAGGCCGAGGTTCAAGGTCAGGTTGCGGCGGATCTTCCAATCGTCCTGGAAGAAGTAGGACTGGTAGGAATTGCGATAGGCCGGGTCCATGTTGCGGTCCACAAAGCCGGAGGTGGGGTAGCCCAGGATGAAACTGGCCACCGGGCTACCGGACTGGACGTCGGCGCGCTGGGGATCGGCTTGGGTCAAGTTACGGGCGAAGGTGTAGTTACCGCTGGCCGAGGCGGGTCGAATGCGATTGTCATTGTAGCGGCGGAATTCGGCGCCGAACTTATAGGAGTGCCGGCCACGAATCATTTGTAAGTTGGGTTGCAAGGAGTAAGTGTCTTGCGTTTCATATCCGCTGGTTTGCGAAGCACCCAGGGGACTTAGGTTATTGCCGGTAAAATTAAAGCGCGGATATTGGAGCGAAAGAAACTGCGAGACCAAGGTGGAGGGAAATCCGAGTTGGGTAGGGTCGAAGCCGCGGCCGAAAGTATTGCCGGAGAAGCCTTCGTAGCGGGCGAGGCCGCCGCGCAAGTTGACGACCGTGGAGGGGTTGACGGTGTAAGTCCAATCGGCGCCCCAGTTGCGGGAGACGCGGGTGGAAGGAAACTCGGACGAAGGCTCGGCGGCATTGTTACCCCATTGCACGCGGGCAAAGTTCGACCAGGGCGTCTCGCCATAGCGCCAGCTAACGCGATGATTCGAATTCAGCACCCAATCCATTTTGCCGAGCCATTGGTTGTAACTATTGCGCGAACTGTTGTTGAATAAGTAGTTATTCTGGTTGTCCGCACTTTCGCTAATCCGATTGGGCTGGGGATAGAAGCCGACGGCCTTGGCGGCCACCGGATTCAGACGATTGGGCGGAATCACGTTGCCGGCGAAGGGCGTGCGGATGAAGGCGTTACCGCTTTGCACGGTGGTGAGCGGATCGTACATCACAACTTGCCGACCGTCGTTGGTGACGGTGCGGGAGAAGTTGCCGGCCGCTTCGAGGGCGGTAGGGACGGTCCAGAGCTGGGTTTGCGGGTTGCGCTCGTTCAAGCTCTCGAGCGAGACCATAAAGAAGAGCTTATTGCGGCCATCGAAGAGTTTGGGGATTCGGATGGGTCCGTCGATGGTAAAGCCGAAGGTATTGTTCTTAAACTCCGGCTGCTTGATGCCGACCGAGTTGCGCGAGTAACCGTTGGCCTGGATATTGTCATTCTTCAGAAACTCGAACAACTGGCCATGGAATTGGTTGGTACCGGCGCGTAAGTTGACGCTGGTAACTCCGCCGCCGAAACGGCCGTATTGGGAATCATAAGAATTGGTCAACACCGTTACTTCCTGAATGGCATTGAGTGCCGGCGCAAAGGAAGCGCTGCGGCTGCCGCGCGTCGAGGTAATGCCGTCGATCAGGGTCTCGTTTTCGCCGGACCTTCCGCCGTTGATCATGATGCTATTCATGTTGCCGAAAGCGTATAACTCAAAGGAGCCCCAGTAACGGCTGGTCTTGGTGACGCCGGGGAGGGTGAATAGAAACTGATAGAGATTGCGCCCGTTGGCCGCCACGTCCTGCACGAACTTCTGTTCCACGGTGGACCGCCGCGAGGCCGTCTCCGTTTCGAGCAACGCGCCCTCGTCGCGAATGGTGACACTATCGGTGGTGGTGCCTAACTCCAGTTGGACATTCACGCTCAGCCGGTCCGCCGCTTGCAGCCGGATATCTTCCCGCACGCCGCGCTTGAAGCCAGCTTTCTCCACCGCCACCGAGTAAGCCCCCGGCGGCAGGAAGCGCGTAAGGTAGCGGCCGGACTCATTGGTCTCCGTCCCGATCGTCACGTTACGATCCAGATCCTTCACCAACACTTTGGCGCCGGCGACGGGTGCGCCAGAGGGGTCGTTCACCAAGCCGGTAATGTTGGCGCGAAACTCTTGCGCAGCCAGCGGAAGAGAGCAGAGCAGAAAAAGATTGGCGAGCCTCATAGCCCATCAGGCTACCAGAAGCAGATGACAAATACATGGCAAACGTTTGATAAGCTCGTTGGTCGAGATGAAGCTACGAATCCTCTGTTTGGCCGCTGTTGTTTTTGTCCTGAGCCCTGGCGCTTTCGCGCAGGCGCGCAAGAAGGGGAGAACGGCCTCCTTGGGCTACACCGACACGCCCGTGCTACCCGGTCAGAAGTGGAAGGTGCACGACATTGACCGCCCGCGCCCGCGGATGATGACGCCCGGCGCCACTTACGGCCAGCCGCCTTCGGACGCCGTGGTCCTGTTCGACGGCAAGGACCTTTCGAAGTGGGAGAACCCCGGCAAGGGCGGCACCAAGCCGGGTGCCTGGAAGGTGGAGAACGGCTATATGGAAGTGACCACCGGCGGCCTGGTGACTAAGGAAAAATTCGGCGACATGCAGTTACACCTTGAATGGGCCGCGCCCGCCGAGATCGACGGCACCAGCCAATGGCGCGGTAACTCCGGCGTGCTGCTGATGAATCGCTACGAGATCCAAGTGCTGGACTCTTACAACAACCCCACTTACGCCGACGGCCAAGCCGGCGCCATCTACGCGCAATGGCCGCCCCTGGTGAATGCCTCCCGCAAGGCCGGCGAGTGGCAGACCTACGACATCATCTTCGAAGCCCCCAAGTTCGAAGGCGACAAGCTCGCCAAGCCCGCCTACGTCACTGTGATCGCCAACGGCATCGTGCTGCACCATCGCAAGGAGATCGGCGGCCGCATGTCGCACCGGGCGGTGGGCACTTACGAAGCGCACGGTGTCGAAGAGCCCCTCGGGCTGCAGAACCACGACACGAGCGTGCGCTATCGCAATATCTGGGTGCGGCGGCTGACGGGTTACGATCAGCCAGCGAAGTAGTTACTTCGCCGACACCTTCAAAATCCGTCCGCTCAGTTCCAGGATAAACAGCTCCTCCGTCGCTGGATCGAAGGCTAAGCTCACCGGGGCACGCAGGTCACCGGCCACCACCGTGGGGACCGCTGAATCGTAGCGAAGCAAGCGGCCCGGGCCCGCCGGGGTCGCCAACTGGGCCACACTGAACTCCAGCGCAAAGAACTGCGGCCGCTGTCCGGGACGCTCCCGCCACAGGACGTCAACGGCGGAGGTGAGGTTGGAGATAAATGGCTCCATGACGCGCGTCTCCGGATTGACGGCGAGCACCCGGGCGTGACCCGAAGAGAAGGGGAAGCCAGTGAGAAAGCTCACCAGGATCTGATCGCCATAGAGCCGGATGCTGGTGGGAACGGCGTCCACCGTGGGTCCGCCGAAGGGCCCGACATTGGGGAGCGCGGGAAATCGCATTTGGCGCTGCCACCGTCCGGTAGCGGTGTTGACGCGGTTGAGCGAGTTCATCGAGGCGTCGGATACCCAAAGGGTGCTGCCGTCCGGGGTGAGGGCGAGCCCCCAGGGATTGCAAAAGCGATAGCCAGTGCCTTCGGGGACCGAATCCGGGAAGTCGACCAGGACGCTGACCCGCGCCCGGGAGCCGGCGCCATCGTCGAGGTCAATCGCTTCGCCATCCGCGAGGGACTGCTGCAGCGCCGGCGTCAGGCGAAACGTGCCGGTGACGGTGTCCAGATCCGCGCTCAAGCGAACGTCGAGAATGGAGCAAGAGATCGGCGAGGAAGCGCCCTGGGGATTATGGATCGTGGGGGCGCCCGGGGCCGGGCGGCGTTCAATATCGCCGCCGCCGGTCGCGAGATAGAGAGTCCGGTCCCGAAGCGCCATGGCCGTAGGGCCACCACCGCCGCCCGTCACTTCCGCTCCCGAGGGCATCCCTTCGAAGAGGCTGCGGCGGACGCCCGCTCGCGAGACGAAGGAGACCCGACCTGAGTTGATGGCCGTGCTGGTTTCCGTAACCAGAAAATTCCCGCGGGGCGTCAAGATAATCTTCTGGGGACCTTGCAGTCCCATGGTGATGACTTCGGCTTGGCCGAGGAGAAGACTGGCGGTCGCCAGCGAAATGAGGGTAAGTTTGAAAAGGCTCATGGGTGGAGCCTAAACCGAGCGACGCTGGAACGCCATGCATTCCGCATACCAAGGACCTCATCGCATAAGTGACACATAAATGACGACTTACTGGCGTGGGTAGCTGATGATGTAGTCTTATGGAGTGCTGGCTCGATGAGCAGTCAACCCAATCCCGCCCCGAAATACGTCTTCGGGCCTTTCGACTACGATGGCGCCTCCGCAGAACTGCGTAAGCATGGGAGCCGGGTCCGCCTTCAAGGCCAGCCACTCCAGATTCTGGCCACACTGCTCGATCGCGCCGGAGAGGTAGTCAGCCGGGAGGCTCTCCAGCGCGAGTTATGGGCCTCGGCGACAAATGGGGACTTCGAGCATGGCCTCAATGCGGCCGTCAATAAGCTGCGCCAGATCTTAGGCGATTCGGCGGAGCAACCGCGCTATATCGAAACGCTACCGGGACGCGGCTACCGGTTCGTCGCGCCCTTGCGAACGCCAACCTTCCAGGTGATGGAGATGCCGTCGCTCGTTCGAGAGCCAACACCGCCACGAGACAAATGGTGGAAATGGGTAGCCGGCTTGATGGCCCTTTTGGCTGCCATGGGGCTCGGCTATTGGCTCGCGCCGCGGCAGGCGCCAATCGCCTGGAAGCCAAGCCAATTTACGATTCACCCGCCGGCCGGATTCTTCCTGGAAGGCGCGGGAATCCGGCAGAGCTTCGCCGTCTCGCCGGATGGGGGGAGCATCGCCTTTACGGCCATGGACTCCAGCGGTATCTTCTCGGCCTTCCTTCAGCAACTCGGCAGCCTGGACGCAAAGCCGGTGCCAGATGGAAAGGGCGCGTACACCGTCTTTTGGTCACCCGATGGACAGGCCCTGCTGTTCAGCAGCCGAGGCCAGTTGCGGAGAGTGACGGTGACGGCGGAGGGCGGCATGGGCATGGCGAGCCAAATCGTTGGGCCGGCCATACCGTACTTGGGAACCGCCGTCCCTCTGAGTGAACAACGGCTGTTAGTCTCCAGTCAAAACGCCAGTGCAATTTTGTCCGCTTCCGGAGCACCGGCACAACCGACGCAAACCATATATTCCTGGCCGCAGTTACTGCCGGACGGGAAACGTTTCATTTACACGCAGCTCGATCTGAAAGCGGGGCGCCATCGGGCTCGACTGGCGCTAGCGGATGGCCAGGATGTAGGTGAGGAGGTGGTGCAGGCCGACTCTCGAACGATGTACACCGCGTCGACGAAGTCCGATGGCGGCTACCTACTGTACTTACGCGCCGGGACACTCCTGGCCCAACCCTTCGACCTACGCGCCCAAAAGACCACCGGCGCACCGGTAGCGATCGTCCGCCGGGTGACCTCTTTCCGTACCCCGGGCTCCGCTGACTTTTCGGTTTCGGGACGCGGCGTGTTGGCTTATCAGACCTTCGTCAACCGGACCCAACTGACTTGGGTGAACCGCGAGGGTTTAGTGCTGGGCCCCGCCAGTGCGGGCGATCTCTCCACTAAGTACGCTCGCCTTTCGCCCGATGGTCGAAGCGTGGCGACCACCACTTACGATGTGGATCGCGGCGAGGCAGATCTTTGGATCTTCGAGGGCACATCGGGCAGGCGAATTTCGTCCGGGCCCGGCAATCGTCACGCCCCCGTATGGTCTCCTGACGGCAAGAAGCTAGTATTCTTTCAGCCTTCCGGCGGGCCGCCCAGGCTGTTTTGGCAATCGATCGAGTCTGGCAGCCAGGAAGAGGCGTTGCCGCAATCGGCGTTTACGATCCCTACCTCCTGGTCTCCCGACGGCCGCTTCATCCTCTATAACAACAGTGGGTTCCCCCTGCTGGTGAACGACAGCCAATCGGACATCTTCGCGGTCGACCTGGCGCGTGGACGAAAGCTCACCCCGGTGATTCAGACGCCTTTTCATGAGGCCAACGCTGCCTTTTCGCCGGACAGTAAATGGCTCGCCTTCACCTCGAACGAATCGGGGCGGGTGGAAATCTATCTCCAGGCGGTGGAGATTGGCGAGTCTATCCGCGTGACGGGTCCGCGGTACCCAGTCTCCAAGAACGGCGCGCAGGCTTTGCGCTGGCGCGGCGACACGAAGGAGCTTTACTATCTGGCTTTCGATGGCCGCGTCTATGCCGTACCCCTGCGGCTGGGCGCAACGGTAACGGCTGGCCCGGCCGTGCCACTCTTCAGCATCAGTACCGAAGCACGAGCCGCCATCCACGAAACGCTCGGCTTCGATGTCTTCGCGGACGGCAAGCGTTTTGTCATTCCCACCGTCACGTCAAAAGAAGATCCCGCCATCGTGATCGTACAGGACTGGGAGACCTTGTTACTGCCGAAGAAGTAAGTGGGTCACATCTGCCAGAGAGATTCCTGCATTTACTGCGGAATAAGAAGGCCGGTGTGACCCACCGCTTATGCGGTGGGCTAGTTGATCCAGCGCCTAGTCGCCCATCAGGTTCAAGCGCTCGAGCTTACGATAGAGGGTCTTGCGTTCGATGCCCAGGATGCGCGCGGCGCGACTTTTGTTATTATTGGCCGCCGACATTACCTTGCGGATTTGCTCAGCTTCGGTATCCGCCAGGGACTCTGACGGTGTGTCCGACGGCTGCGACTCGGAGATGGCCAAGCGCACCGCGCCGCTATCGATGCGACCCTCCGGCGCCAGGATCGAGAGCCGCTCAATCAAGTGCTGCAACTGGCGCACGTTGCCGGGCCAGGTGTAATCCTCCAGCATTCGCAAGCCGGAATCGAGCAGCTTGGTGTGCTGGCTGTAGCGATCGTTGTACAGCTTCAAGAAGAAGCTCACCAGCAAGCGTACGTCGCCGCGGCGTTCCCGCAAGGGCGGTAGCTTGACGGGCACCGTGTTCAGCCGGAACCAGAGGTCCTCGCGAAACTTACCTTCGTCCACCATGCGCTGCATGTCGCGATTCGTGGCGGAGACAATGCGCACGTCTACCGGCCGCGACTTCGACGCGCCCAAGGGCCTTACCTCGCGTTCTTGTAAGAAGCGCAGTAACTTCAACTGGAAACTGGCATCGATGTCGCCGATTTCGTCCAGGAACACGGTGCCTTTGTTAGCCGCTTCGAAGATGCCAACCCGGTCACGGTCCGCGCCCGTGTAAGCACCGCGCATGCTACCGAAGAGCTCGCTCTCGAGCAACGACGCGGCGACGGCACCGCAATCGACCGCGGCGAACGGATGTTCCGATCGCTTGCTGTTCTGATGAATCATCCGCGCGATCATCTCTTTGCCGGTACCGGTTTCGCCTTGCACCAGCACGGTGGCATCGGTGGGCGCGACGAGAGCGATGGTCTTATAGACTTCGAGCATCTGCGACGAGCTGCCGATCATTTCGGTGGGCGGCAGGTCGTCGACATCGGTCTCGGCGTCGTCGGTATTCGTCGGCAGCATGGCAGCTTGCGCCCGCAAGAGGACGTCCGAAAGCGCATCGAACTCGAAGGGCTTGGAGATGTACTCGAAGGCGCCGCCCTTGGTGGCCTTCATTACGGTTTCCATGCTGGCGCGGCCGGTCATCAGGATCACCTTGCCGCCGGGGTTCTTCTCGCGCGCCGCTTCCAACACATCGAGGCCGGTGCGCTCGTCGAGATAGATATCGGAAAGCACCAAGGGGTAAGTGTGGTCGCGCAGACGCAGCATCGCCTCGCGGGTAGAGCCCACGGCTTCCACATCGTAACCTTCCAATTCGAGGAAGGTGACTAAGGTGGTTCGGACGCTGGCATCGTCCTCCACTACCAATATCTTTTTGTCGCTCACGTTAGGGCCGGTAGTATTAGTGTAAAGCACGAACCATGGCCGGGCCGGCTAGTGACTTCGATTTTGCCGCCATGATGCCGAATAATCTCCTGCACGATGGAAAGCCCAATGCCCGTGCCTTCAATGCCCGCGGCCTCGGCGCGCTTGGTGCGGTAGAACTTATCGAAGATGTGCTTCAGTTCCTGCGCATCCATGCCCATGCCCTGGTCCGTCACCGAAAGGCGGAGCTTATCGGCCACGCGCTCGCTCCTTACCGTGACGATACTTTCAGCGGGCGAATACTTGACAGCATTGGTAAGTAAGTTATAAATGGCGTATTCGAGTAGCTCGCGATCGCCAGTAAGTGGAGCGTCATCGGCGCGTGCCACTGCAATCGTCATCTGCTTGCGCTCGGCGACCAGACGGGCCCGCTCCACACAGACATGCAGGGCCTCGCCGACGGAGAAGGGCTCCTGCTTCAAGTCCAAGGAGCCGTCGCCCAAGCGCTCCAGATTCAAGAACGTCGTAATCATGCGCGCCAGCCGCTTGCTCTCGGCGTTGATCATCTGGGCCATCTGCTTCTGCTTATCCGGATTCAGGTTGTAGCGCGACATGAGTTCGCTTGAGCCCTGAATCGCCGTAAGCGGCGTCCGCATCTCGTGCGTGACAAAGTGGATCGCCTGCTGATAGCGCGAGCGCTCCTGCTCCGTCCGCGCGAGTTGAAAGCGCGTGCCGAAGTACTGATACGCCGCCGCGCCGACGACGGCCAGCCAAGCCACCAGCAGCGGCGCGAACGTGGGAAACACGATAGATTGACGGAAGAGCAAATGGGGCAACAGGTGCGCCGTCAGCAGCAGCGCGCCGCCCGCCGCGTAGGCTAGCCAGCCGGGCATGCGCCAGAAGATGAGCCCCGCCGCAGCGGCCAGCGCGAGGCACACCAGCAGACTCACCCAAGCCGGCGCATCGGTGAGGAAGTCGCCATTGGCGATCGTCTCGTAGGCGTGGGCATGGATCTCGACGCCCGGCATCATCACTTCCATAGGCGTCATCAAGCGGTCCTTCACTTCGCTCTGAGCGGTGAAGCCGACGAAGACCGCCTTGCCCGCGAAGACGCTCGCCTTGGCTGGCGTGTCGATGATGTCGCGCAGAGAGAGCCGCGCAATCGCGCCCGGAGGCCGATAGCGAATGCGCATGGCGCGCGCGGTCTCGGGCCGCGCCGGAATCACGATGGTGCCGACTTCGAGGTCCGCGGGCGTCTCCAGAATCGCTTTCGCATTCGCCCCCAAGCGATAGGCTTCGAGGCACATCGCCCACAGCCGATCGCTGCCTTGCGCTTTCATCAAAGGCAGGTGGCGGCTGACAGGATCGGGGTCAGCGTGGACGTGGCCGATCGCCCGGGCTTGCTCGCGAAATAAGGGCCACTCCCAGCCGCCTTGCTGCGGAATGTCGGCACCCAGCACCAGGTTCGCCGTGCGGCCCAAGGCGATCCGGAGCTCGTCGTCGCCTTCGCCCGGCTCGGCCAGAATCAAGTCGATGGCGACCGCTGAAGGCTTGGCCGCCGTCACCAGGTCGAGCGCGTTGGCCAAGGTGCGCCGCAGATGCTGACGTCCGCCGGTGGAGGTGAGGCTCGCTTCGTCGATGGTGAGCAGCGCCGACCTTGCCGTTGGGTAGTCAGGCAAGTGCAGGTTGAACATCCAGTCGTAGGCTGCGTTGTCGATGGTGGACGCCAGGCGCGTAAATGACAGCAGG
>JBBQQS010000053.1:0-16492 GCA_038215525.1 Bryobacterales bacterium | reverse complement strand
ACGCCGGAGAAATGGAGCGTAATTCTGGCGTTCTGATGGAAGCCATCGAGTTGGTTCAAGAGAGCGATTTCGCCGCAGTCGCTTGAGCGGGTGGCGCAATCGGGCAGCGGCAGGTTCACGCGCAGGCCAGTGCGTTGGCGTGGGTCGGGAGCGGTGAGGTAGTCAGTGGGAAAGGGGCCGAGGTGGGGGTTACGGGGATCGAAATCGACTTTGGTATTGGCGGCCCACGCCGGGAAAATCAACAAGGCGAGCAAGCAAAGACGCATGCCGTTATTCTAGCGGGGGATTAGAGTGGCGAGGACGAGGGCGGTGGCGAGGACGATCGCGGCGATCCACCAACTGGGCTCGCCCCACCAACGCACGCGTGGCGGCGGCTCGCGCGTAGCCTGCCGCAGCACGCGCTCCCGCAAGGACTCGGGCAACGGTTCGAGTTGCAGCGAGGCGACCGCCAACTCATACTCGCGTTCGTCGATTTCCGGATGTTGGGCCAAGAGTTCCTCCAGTTCGCGGGATTCCATGGGCGACAGTCCCGCGAGGGCGCGCACGGCCAACAGCTCGGACAAGCGTTCAGGCATCATCGCGGTTTCGACCCTCCCCGCATGCTGAGGTTTACGAAGTAAAGCCGCCGACGGTTTGGGCAAAGTGGCCCGAATCGGCTAGCATGATAGCCAGTTATGCGCTTCGCCTTTTTTTGCCTCACTCTCCTTGCCTTGCAGGCCCAGGATTCTCGCAACGTTAACTTGCCGCACACCGACACCCACTTCACGCCGCGCGCTTACGCCACGCTCGACGCCTGGAAGGCTCAGCGGGCGCACTTACAACGGCAGGTGTTGTCGGCGGCAGGGCTCTTGCCCTATCCCGAACGCTGCGCTTTGAAACCGGAAATCTTCGGCAAGCTGGAGCGGCCAGGCTACACGATTGAGAAGGTGCTGATTCAGACGTTGCCCGGCTACTACCTGGGCGGCAACCTCTATCGCCCGCTCGGCAAGCCCGGCAAACATCCGGGGATCTTGTCGCCCCATGGGCATTGGGCTTACGGACGGCTGGAGCATCAAGGCGCGGCCTCGGTGCCGGCGCGCGCCATCAACCTGGCGCGGCAGGGCTACGTGGTGTTCGCTTACGACATGGTGGGCTACAACGACACGGTGCAAACGCCGCACGTCTTTGGCGGGCCACGGGAACAGTTGTGGAGCTTTGGCCCCCTGGGCTTGCAACTGTGGAACTCCATCCGGGCGCTCGATTTCCTGGCGAGCCTGCCGGACGTGGATGCGGCACGCCTGGGCGCCACCGGAGCCTCCGGCGGGGCAACGCAGATCTTTCTGCTGACGGCGGTCGACGACCGCATCAAAGTCGCGGTGCCCGTCAATATGATCTCGTCCATCATGCAGGGCGGCTCGCCGTGCGAGAACGCGCCGGGCTTGCGCTTCGATACCTTCAACGTGGAGTTCGGCGCGATGATCGCACCGCGGCCGATGCTGATGATTTCGGCCAGTGGCGATTGGACGCGGAACAATCTGCGCGAAGAAGTGCCGGCGGTAAAGAAGATCTATACGCTTTACGATGCCGAGGCGCAGCTTGAAGCCGTCCAGATCGACGCCGGGCACAACTATAACCTAGCGAGCCGCGACGCCATGTATCCTTTTTTCGCGAAGCACCTCTTGCAACCCGAGAAGCCGGAGACGCTCGCGGAAAAGAGCTTCCCGGTGGAGGGCTTGGCCGACATGCTGGCGCTCCATCAGCGCACCCTGCCGGCCGGTGCACTCAACTATCCGCAGTTGTTCGCGCAGTGGATCGCCGGCGCGCAGAAGCAGCTTCAGCCTTCGCGGGAACGGTTGGCACTGGTGTTTGGGATCGATACCACCAGCAAGGTCACCAGCCAAACGGAAGGCGAACTCACCGTGCTTTCGCGGGAAGGACACGGCGATCGGGTGACGGGTATCCTTACCGGTGCCAACCCGCGAGTGATCGTCGTACACCCCATGGGCGCCACGGAAGCCCAACGGCCCCGGGAAGCCGCACTCTTGCTCAACACGTTTCAAACCGGCCGCAGCAAGGCGCGGCGGGAAAGTCCGAAGCGGCAGCATCTGACGTTCAACCGCTCCGATGACGCCAACCGCGTGCAGGACATCGTGACCGCGCTGGCTTACTTGCAAGCCCATTCACCGGCGCCGATCGAGCTGCGCTGCACGGACACGGCCGCCATCTGGTGCACCTTTGCCGCAGTGCTATCGCCGGTGGAGGTGAAGCTCGATGCGCCATTGGGTACCTTTCGCGGGACCGATCAGCAATATTTGGACGAGTTCTTTGTCCCGGGCATTCAGCGGGCCGGTGGGCTATCGGCGGCGCTCGCGTTGCTAAAGCGCTGAACACGCTTCAACGACTACGAACCGCGTTACAGCTTCGCCAAAGTCGCGCGGATGAAATTGCCATCCGTGCGCGAAGCCGGCTTGGCCTTAATCACGCGCGCCGTATCGAAAGCGATCAGCTTCGTCGCCTTCTCCCACGGCTCCGGATACAAAGTCACTTCAATGGGCTCCTGGTCGCTCAAGATGAGCGCTTCGTCCTCGGGTGACACACACATCACCACCCACTTGGCGCCATCGGCCTTCTTGTGCACTTCGAAAACCTGATACGTCTGGTTCGCGAACATCGGGCAGGCGTTAAAAGGCGAATACGTGAAGCCATACACGCCCGTGGGCTGACTTTCCACCCCGGAGCCTTCGTGCTCACTCTTCACTACCTTTAACCCGGCGCGTAATTCTTCGCGGCTGGCGGACTGCAATACCGATGCTGACATTCAAACTCCCCTATCTTTATTGTACCGGGACCCATAGGCCTTCCGGGCAGCACTCTTTACTCATAGCAGATACTGGCATTAGCAGCATGCTCCCACGCGTTCTCTTCATTTTTACCGGCGGCACCATCTCGATGAAAATCGATCCCGCCACCGGCGGCGCCATTCCCGCCCTCTCCGGCCGCGAGATTCTCGCCTTCGACCCCACGCTCGCCGACCTCGCCACCATTGAGGTAATCGACTTCGGCCGCCTGCCTGGCCCCCACTGGACCCCCGCCAAAATGATGGAGCTTTCGGAGCTTACGCGCACCCAACTTGCGCGGCCCGATCTCGATGGCATCGTCATCACCCACGGCACCGATACGCTCGAAGAAACCGCCTATCTCGTGGACCTGCGCCATCTGTCGCCCAAGCCCATCGCCTTCGTGGGCGCCTTGCGCAATGCCTCGGAACTCAGCTTCGACGGGCCCGCCAACCTGCGCGCCGCCTTGCGCACCGTCATCGAGCCCGACGCCCAGCGGCAAGGCGTCTTCGTGGTGCTCAATGGGTTGATTCACGCCGCCTCCGCCGTCACGAAGAGCGACACGCAGGCGCTCGAGACCTTCATCAGCCCCGTCTTCGGGCCGCTGGGCATGGTGGATACCGACCGCGTCCTGTTTGCTCGCGCGCTGCCTCGTCGCGCCACCATCGACGCGGCACAGGTGGAGCCCAGAGTCGATCTGCTGATCACCTACGCGGGCTTCGACGGCCGCTTGATCGATGCCTCGCGCGAATCGGGCGCGCAAGGCTTGGTGCTCGCGGGCACCGGCCGCGGTAACGTGCCGCCTGCGGCACTGCCGGCGCTGGATCGATTTTTGGCCAGCGGCGGAACGGTGGTGCTCTCAACCCGCTGCGCCCAGGGCCGAGTCCTCGATACTTATGCCTATTCCGGCTCCGGCCACGACCTGCGGCGCCGCGGCGTGCTGTTCGCCGGCGCGCTGCCCGGCCCCAAGGCTCGCGTCCACCTGATGTTGGCGCTGGGGCTCACTCGGGAGCCCGCTGAATTGAAGTATCTGGTGGAGCAAGGGCGCTATCGCCGATAATGAGAGATAGTGCCGAAACGCGTCGCCTTTACTTACGGCCGCGAGGACCCCAACTGGGCCCTCAAAGTGGCCCCGTATCTCGAAACTCTGCACCACGCAGGGCTGGAGCCCGTGCTTTGTCTGCCGGGCTGCGCGGCGCAGATGAAAAACTTCGCCGGCCTGGTGTTGGGCGGCGGCACGGACATTGCTCCTGCACGCTATGGCCAGAGTCCGGGGCCTGAAACGGAAGCTCCGGAACTGGAGCGCGATGAGATGGAGTGGGCGCTCATGACGGAAGCCTCCGCGATGGGCTTGCCCGTGCTAGCCATTTGCCGCGGCCTCCAGTTGATGAATGTTTTTCATGGCGGCACGTTGCACCAACACATTGGCGATGCGCATCGCCAACGGGGTGTGGCCGATGCGCATGAAGTCAGCCTGACGGTGGATAGTAAGTTGGGGCATATCGTGGCCGGGCCGGAGTTTTTGGTGAATAGCCGCCATCATCAAGCCGTGGACTTGGTGGCGCCTTCTTTGATCGTGACAGCCCGTGCCCATGACGGTACGGTGGAGGGCCTCGAGATCCCGAACCATCCCTTTGCCATCGCTGTCCAGTGGCATCCGGAAGATCGCGCGCGCACCCATCTGCCGGACCAACGGCTATTCTCCGCCTTCGCACGGGCCTGCTAGATACGCGGATGTCCAGCCAGCCTTCCGCCCGCAAGTTCTTCTCCCGCCAAGGTCTGCTGGCGCAGTGGCATGCGAACTATGAATTTCGCCCCGGGCAGTTACAAATGGCGGAAGCCGTGGAAGCGGCACTTACGGATAATCGGCACTTGATTGTCGAAGCCGGCACCGGTACCGGCAAGACGTTGGCTTATTTGATTCCCGCCATACTTTCCGGCCGCCGCGTGATTATCTCCACCGGCACCAAGAACCTGCAGGAGCAATTATTCTTTAAGGACATCCCGTTTCTGGCCCAGCATTTCCCCAATCCGCTGCGCGTCAGTTACATGAAGGGCCGCAATAACTACGTCTGCCGGCAGAAGATGATCGATGCCGAACGCGAGCCGATCCTTTCCGGTCTGGAAGAAGTAAGCGACTTCAAGATCATTCGCGATTGGGAGTTGCAAACCCAAACTGGCGATCGGGCTGAGCTGAAAGACTTACCCGAAAGCTCTACCGTCTGGGCCAAGCTCGATTCGCGGCGCGAATTATGTAGCGGCCAGAAATGCCCCCAATTCGAACGTTGTTTCATCACCAGGATGCAACAGGAAGCGGCGGCCAGCGACTTGATCGTGGTGAACCACCACCTCTTTTTTGCTGACCTCGCAGTGAAGCAAACCGACTTCGGCGGCGTAATTCCGGACTACGAGGCCGTTATCTTCGACGAAGCCCACGAAATCGAGGACGTCGCCGGACAGTACTTTGGCATCACGGTGAGCAATCACCAGATTACTGACCTGGTGCGCGACATCAACGCCACCGCCCGCCGTAAGGAGTTCGGTTCCAGCGAGCTCGATCGCACCTTAGTTTCGGTAAACGACGCCTCCGACCGTTTCTTCGCCCACTTTCAACAGCCGGAGGGCCGCACCGGATTCTCGAACCACGCTGCCTTCTTGGAAGAACATCGCGAGCATTACGACGACCTCCTGCTCGGCCTCGAGCTACTCGGCGCCCACTTGCAGTTAGTGAAGCACCAACCCGAAGAGATCATCCCGCTCTTCCGCCGCACCGACGATTTCCGCGCCCGGCTCAAATACTGGATGGAAGCGCCGGAGAAGACCACCGTCTATTGGATCGAAAAACGCGGCCGCGGCGTATTCCTGCAGGCCACGCCCATCGACGTTTCGCCCATGCTGCGCGAGATGCTCTTCGATCAGATTCCGGCCATCGTGCTCACCTCCGCCACGCTCGCCGTGGAAGGTAAGTTTGATTTTCTTGAGAAGCGTTTGGGCCTCACCATGAACCGCTCGCTGGTGGTGGAGGGTAGCTTCGACTATCAGAAACAAGCGCTCCTCTACGTGCCCCAGAACCTGCCTGACCCGCGTACGCCCGCTTTTCCCCGCGCGGCGGCCGAAGAAATTATCGAGTTACTCAAGCTCAGCCAAGGCCGCGCCTTCGTTCTCTTTACGAGTTACCAGCAAATGACCCACGTCAGGGAGCTAGTCGACTACCGGCTCGACTATCCCACGTTGCTCCAGGGCACCAAGCCGCGTTCGGTCTTGCTCGAAGAGTTTCGGGCCACGCCCAACTGCGTCTTGTTCGCGACTTCGTCCTTCTGGCAAGGCGTCGACGTGCAAGGCGACCAGCTCAGTTGCGTCATCATTGATAAGCTACCCTTTGCGGTACCCAGCGACCCGGTAGTGGACGCGCGTATTCGAGCTTTGCGGGAAACCGGCGGCAATCCGTTTTTCGACTACCAGATTCCGCAGGCCGCCATTGCGCTCAAACAAGGCTTTGGCCGACTGATTCGCGCCAAGACCGATCGCGGAGTTTTGGCCATTTTGGATCACCGCATTACGAAACAACGCTACGGGCAAGTCTTCTTCGATAGCTTACCCGATTACTCATTTACGATGAACCGCGACGATGTCGCCCGCTTTTTTTCCCATGTTTGAAATTACAGTCCAACACCATTTTTGCGCCGCCCACGCCTTGCGCGGCTACGACGGCAAGTGCGCCAATATCCACGGGCACAACTTCGTGGTAGAGGCGCGGGTCATCGGAGACGCGCTCGACGCACTCGGCATCCTGGTCGACTTTAAGGACGTGAAAGCCGCACTGACCACCATCATCGAAGAGTTGGATCACCAGACGCTCAACGACCTGCCAGCGTTCCGCGAGACTAACCCATCGAGCGAAAACATCGCCAAGTACTTCTACGATCGGTTAGTGGGGCAATTGCCACCGCACGTCCGCTTGGCGGAGATCCGCATTCAAGAGACGCCGAGTTACGCCGCGATTTACCGCCCTTAGATCTCGGCTGCCGTCTGCTCCGGCGACGTGACGCCGGGCGGCAGTTCCATGATCTTGATGCTACGAAAGTGGATCTCCGCGCCTTCGGATTCGAGACACAGATAGCCCTTCTTCTGCGTCGACTTGGCGAGGCCATTGACGAACTTACCGTTCACCGAGAGCTTGATGACCCCGTCCACACAAACCACCGTGTAGATGTTCCACTCGCCGCGCGGCTTACACAGGTTCTCAATCGACTTACTCCGTTCGCCCCGCGGGTTATCGGGCAAAGTCTTCACGCCGCCCACGCCGAAGAGCTCGCCATGCACATAGGCAATCGGCGGCACGACGCCGTTCTTCGTATTCAACTTTACCCAATCGAGCTCGAGCATCTGCACTTCCACGCCGTCGGGCAAACGGTTCTGCCCCGGCCGGGCCGCGCTCCAGACGAACATCCCGGAGTTACCGCCCGGTTCGAGGTGCATCCACTCGATGTGCAGGATGAAGTTCTCGTATTGCCGGTCGGAACGCATCACGCCGATCGGATGCCCGGAGCAGACGAGCATCTTGTTCTTCACTTTCCATGTATCGCGCTCGGTATTGACGGGGATCCAACCCTTCAGGTCGCGCTTGTTGAAGAGGTCGCGCCAGACGGGGACATCGGTGGGCGCGGCCATCGCACTGAAGAATATTGCCGCCCGGCGGCTCAAAGGTAGGCTCATCTTGTTATCCTACCCCCATGCCGACCGAAAATATGTTGGGTGCTTACGGAGAATGGGCCGCGGGCTTGGCGAGCGATCCGCCGCGACTGTCCTTCCGGCGGTCGGAGTACAAGAACCTTGACCAATGGCGGAAGACCGCGCGGGAGACTTACCGGCGGGCGTTGCTGCAGCCGGGCAGCGGGGGCGTGCCGCAGGTGACGGTGCTGCACAAGCGCGAACATGACGGCCTGGCGATCGAGCACTTGCAGTGGCAACTACCATATGGGCCTCCGACGGAGGCGGTGTTGCTGAAGCCGTTAGGAGCCACGGGTAAGTTACCGGCCGTGGTGGGGTTGCATGACCACGGGGGCAATAAGTACTTCGGGTTGCGCAAGATCACGAGGACGACCAGCGAGCAGCACCCTTTGATGGTGCAGCACCAGGACCATTACTACGGTGGGCGGGCTTGGGCCAATGAGCTGGCGCGGCGAGGCTACGTGGTGCTGGTGCACGATGCCTTTGCTTTCGGTAGCCGGCGGGTGCGTTTGGGCGATGTGCCGGCGGTGCTGAAGGGCAAGCTCGAAGAGGTGGACCCGGAGAACCCGGAAGAGATCCAGCGCTATAACCAGTTTGCCCGCAATCATGAGGACGAGGTTTCGAAGAGTCTGCTTTGCGCGGGAGTAACTTGGCCGGGCGTCTTTGCGGGCGAGGATGAGCGGGCGGTGGACTATCTGGTGAGCCGGCCGGATGTGGATGCGGACCGGGTAGGTTGCTGCGGCCTTTCGGGAGGCGGTTTGCGAACCGTGTTTCTCACTGGCTTACATCCGAAGATTAAGGTGTCTTGCTGCGTCGGCATGATGACGACCTGGCGGGACTACTTACTGAATAAGTGCCATACGCATACTTGGATGTGTTACATCCCGACTTTGCCGCGGGATTTGGACTATCCCGAGATCCTTGGCTTGAACGTGCCGAACCCGGTGCTGGTGCTGAATAATAACCAGGACTCGCTTTTTACACTGCCTGAGATGCAACGGGCGGACCGGATCCTGATCGAGGTCTACAAAAAGGCCAAGGCCCCGGAGAAATACAAGGCCAGCTTCTACGAAGGGCCGCATAAGTTCGATGTGGCGATGCAGACGGAAGCGTTTGCGTGGTTCGATAGGTGGTTGAAGTAACCTACCCGATTATCATCGCCCCCCGGTTTGCGCCTTTGACGATGAATTTCATGACGTGCGCGCCGCGGATCGAGCTGAAGTTATCGATCAACTGGGGCATGTTGAGGGTGCGCGGGGCGTAGATGTCGTCGACGTTGACGGACCCGGATGTGAGCAAGTCGCCCTGGTAACAGCTCTACCGCCTTTCTGTAGGGGTAACCCCACTGCGAATGCGGGTGATAGTCAACAGTGCTTTAGTACTTTGCCTGTACTTTTTGCTTAAAGAAGCGGCGTTGCGGGCCCAATTAACTCATTGTTTACGACTCAGCTGGTAGCATCGCGCGAGTCCCATGGCATGATGGGGCACGCGATCCGAGAAGTCGTCAACGATCACAAAAAGGGTAGGTGACTAATTATGCGCTTGTTTTCTATTTGTCTACTGGGCTTACTAGGCAGCTCACTTTGGGCGAGCCGCAAGGGAGATTTGCGCGAGCATACACAGGCCGCCACGAGCATCGTGATGGGCGACGTGGCGGAGACCCGCAGTTATTACGGCTCGGACGGAGAAATTTACACGGATGTCAGTGTGCGAGTCAGTGCCTTTTTGAAAGAGCGGAGCCGCAAGAATGCTGGATTCCGGACCTTTACCGTCAAAGGTGGATCGGTGGGGGATACGCGGGTGATGTTTACCGACTCGCCGTCGTTTGAAGCGGATGAATCGGTAGTCGTGTTTTTGCAGGGTGACCAAGCGAGCGAGAAATATAGTATTCGCGGGGGCTGGGTACCGGAGTTAGGCGAACGGGCGTCGCAGATGCTAGGGAAGATTCAGCAGCATTTAGCCGATAGCGATGAGCCGATGGTGGAGATGGAGCGCCGGCGGGCGCATGACTTTCTGCAGGAAGCCGCCGCGACGCCGCCGGCGCCCGATGCGGCTTGCTTTGCATTGATTGGCCCAAAGTGGATCGGCTCGATGGCGACTTACAAAACCGGCACTACCATTCCGGCGACCTGGAAGACGTCGCTCGATGCGGCGTCGGCGAGTTGGGGGCGGACGGGCACGCCATTCAGTTTTCGGGCCGATGCGGCGAGCACGAACGAGTTTCTGCTCGGTACGGTTTCGGGGACGTCGACGTTGGCTTCGACCCGGATCGAGTACGACTCTACGAACCGAATGCGCCGCTTCACGATGACTTTCAATAGTGCAGTGCAATGGTCACCAACGGGCGAGGCCGGCAAGTTCGACATCGAGAACGTGACGGCGCATGAGTTGGGCCATGCTTTGGGCTTGAATCATCCAACGACTGCGGCATGCGGCGAGCAGACGATGTGGGCTTCGGCGGGTGCGGGCGAGACAAAGAAGCGAACGCTGGAGGCCGGCGACAAGGCGGGCGCCGCGGCGTTGTATGCGGCGGTTTCGGGGACGCCGGGCATGACGCCAGGCACTACACCGCCGCCTCCACCCCCAGCCCCCACTGCCGCCGCTCCGGGCTTTGCGACGGCTTACCTTTACCCGGCACCGCGCGCGGCCTCGCCTTTCACGATCTGGGTGGTGGGCACCGGCTTCAACTTGGCGACCGCGCAGGTGGTCTTTACGGGCCCAGGCTGCGCGACGCCTTGCGTGGTGACGCCGCGCGATAGGTCGACGACAATTCTTTCGGCGGAGACGACGCTGAGTACGCGCGGCACTTACACGGTGGCGATTCGGAATGGGGCGACGGGCGCATTGTCGCCGGCAAGGTCGTTCCCGGTGCAGTAACTAAATCAATCGAGGACAAGCTCGCGGCGTACGCCGCGTAGATCCATCTCGTATTCAATAGATTCAATCGGGGGCCGGGAGTAGTGCCACGTGAAGCCGTGCGCAGCGCCGGCCCCCATCGGCTTGACGATCTCTGGCTCGACGTCGCCGCAAATGGGATGCACGGTGTAGACGTTGCTGGTATTCACTTGTTCCCAACTGACACCGAGGCCCCGCAGACGGCTGCTCATCAAGCCCATCACAAAACGGATCTTTTCGCGCAAAGCGTCGGGCGATTGCTCTCCGCGACGGATGACATCGTGCGGATCGAGCGAGCCTTCCGGCAGTTCTCCCGCACCGGCCACGATAAAGGTCATGGCCTTGGCGGTGGAAGGCACGGTGTAAGAGAAACTAAAGAGCGAAGGCTCGCGCGGCGGCAGTACTTCGGGCGCGATGTTGGTGCGCGCCACGGGATTCTGGCCATCCACCAGCAAGCCCCACTCCACCAAGGTCTGCACATAGCCGGCGTTAAAGTTATTGAAACCCGTGAAGGTAAATGGCTTCGGCGACCGCAGCGCCATGGCGCACAAGGCATGAATGGGCCGTCCGGCGGCGAGCACTTCGGCCTGGGCGCGCGCCATGCCTGCGGCAAGCGGCACCGGATGGGCAAAGCGCACGTGCACGATTTCAAAGCCCGCATCGGCCACCACGCCAGCCGAATAGGGCGCAATGCCTTTCCAGAAATGGTAATTGCCTTTATTGTTCTTGAGCAGCATAAAATTTCTCCTTCAGTGCCGGCCATTCGTCGGCCAAAATACGGAACCAGGCCGTGTCGCGCCGCCGGTTCTTTAAGATGACGTGCGCTTCTTGCACCCCTTCAAACTGAAAACCCATCCGCAACGCGACTCGACGCGAGCGCTCATTCAAGGCGTTGCACTTCCACTCTACGCGCTGATAGCCCAGATCGAACGCGTGCGCCAGCATCAGGTAAGTCGCTTCGACCAGGGCGCCGGTGCCTTGCGCGGCGGGCGTGTACCAGATGTGGCCGAGTTCGATCTTGAGGTCGGCGGGCGAGTTGCTCATGAAGGTCTGGATGCCCAGCAAGTCCACGCCCCGCCAGACGCACAGGGGCAGCAGGTTGGGCGTGTCGTTCAAGCCGGTGAGGAATGCGCGCATCTCGGCCTCGTCGGCGAAAGGTCCGGAGCCCATGTAGCGCCAGAGCATCGGCTCAGGATCATAGGCGGGCGCGCCCAGTTGAGCACTGCCATTCGAAATCTCGTACAAGCGCGGGACGTCGGCCGCCAGGTCGAGCGGACGCAGTTGCACCACGCGCCCGGTTAGGACGACGGGCGCGGGCCTCAGCGACAGCGACTTGCGCCTGGCCAATAATTCATCCGGCAGCGGCGGTGGTAGTTCGTGGAAGGCGATAATAGTTCTTATGTTGCCACCGTTTCGGAACGAACCGTACGCCGACTTTCGCGAGCCCGAAAATCTCGCTGCCATGCAGGCCGCGCTGACGCAAGTGCGGAGCCAGTTGGGCCGCGAGTATCCCATTCTGGTGAATGGCGAAGCGCTCACCACGCCGGACAAACACACCAGCACCAACCCCTCGCTGGCAAGCGAACTGGTGGGTACGCACCAGAAGGCCACTGCGGCGATCGCCACGCGGGCGATCGAAGTGGCGCACGCTGCGTTTCCGGCCTGGGCCGCCACGCCCGCCGCCGAGCGCGTGCAGAGGGTTGTGAACTGCGCCCGGATCCTGCGCGAACGCAAGCAAGAGTTTAACGCTTGGCTGATCCTCGAGGCCGGCAAGAACTGGAACGAAGCCGAAGCCGACACGGCCGAGGCGATCGACTTCTGTGAATACTACGCCCGCCAAATGGAGCGCATGGCCACGCCCGCGGCACTGGTGCAGATGCCCGGCGAACGCGGCGAGTTGCGTTACCTGGGGCTGGGCGTGGGCATAATAATTCCGCCCTGGAATTTTCCGCTCGCCATTCTCGTCGGCATGACCGTGGCCGCCTTGGTCGCCGGAAATACGGTAGTAATTAAGCCGTCGAGCGAAACGCCGACGATCGGCGCCAAGTTTGTCGAAGTATTAGCCGCGGCCGGTTTTCCTCCCGCCACTTACTCCTTCGTTCCCGGCAGCGGCGCCGTAATTGGCGATTTACTGGTGGAGCATCCCCTGACCCGCTTTGTCTCCTTCACGGGTTCGCGCGAAGTGGGGCTGCGTATTAATGCTTTGGCCGCCCAAACCAAGCCGGGGCAAAAATGGATCAAGCGCGTCGTCGCCGAAATGGGCGGCAAGGACGCCATCATCGTCGATGCCGACGCGGACCTTGAAGCAGCCGCCCAAGGCGTGGTGGCCGCAGCCTTTGGCTATCAAGGCCAGAAGTGTTCGGCCTGTTCGCGTGTGATTGTCGACGCCGCCATTCATGACCAGTTTGTGGCCATGATTAAGACCCGCACGGAAGCGCTTACCATTGGGCCGGCCCACGATCCAGCCTACTTTATGGGCCCGGTGATTAGCGCGGGTGCCAAAAAGACCATCCAAAGTTACATCGATATCGGCCGGCAGGAGGGCCAATTGGTCACCGGTGGCGAAGCCGGCTCGCCCGATGGCCATTATTTACACCCCACCATCTTCGCCGGCATCGAAAGTCATCACCGGACTTTCCAGGAAGAGATCTTCGGACCCATCCTGGCCGTCGCCAAAGCCCGCGATTTCGACCATGCCCTGGCCCTCGCCAATGATTCGGACTACGGCCTTACCGGCGCCATTTACTCAAATACTCCCGCCCATCTCGAACGCGCGCGCCATGAATTTTTCGTAGGCAACTTATATTTAAATCGTAAGTGCACCGGCGCCATGGTGGGCGCGCATCCTTTCGGCGGCTTCAATATGTCCGGCACCGATTCGAAAGCCGGCGGCCCCGACTACTTACTCCAATTCCTACAAGCCAAAACGATTGCGGAGAAAGTCAGCTGACGTTCGATATTCTTGTCATCGGCGCGGGCCCCGCCGGGCTCGCCGCGGCCATCGCCGCTAGTGAAGGCGGCGCGCAGGTAGGCATCTTGGACGATAATGCCGGGCCAGGCGGACAAATCTGGCGCCTGCAATCGAACAGCTGGACCACGCGCATGCGTGCCTCCGGCGCCAAGTTCCTGAACGACACCACGGTCTTCGATGTCGCCGGCAGCCACCGGCTGCGAGTCCTGAAAGGCGCTAAGGCCGACGAGATCACCTTCGCCAAACTGATCCTGGCCACGGGCGCACGCGAGCGCTTTCTGCCCTTCCCCGGATGGACCCTGCCCCACGTGATGGGCGTCGGCGGCATCCAAGCCCTGGCCAAAGGCGGCTTACCGATTGAAGGCAAGCGCATCGTCGTCGCCGGCTCCGGCCCGCTGCTGCTGGCCGTGGCGGCCTATCTGAAGGCCCACGGCGCCATCGTGCCCGTGATCGCCGAGCAGACCAGCAAAGTGCACCTGTTCTTCTTCGGCGCCGGACTCAGCCTCGACAAAATCCGCCAAGCCGGCCATCTCTTCTGGCGCCTGCGTGGCATCCGTTATCGCACTGGCACCTGGGTTACCCGCACCGTGCCCGGACAAGTGGAACTGAACCACGGCGCCGCCATCGCCTGCGACTATCTCGCCTGCGGCTTCGGCCTGGTGCCAAATCTCGAACTCGCGCGCCTGCTGGGCTGCGAGATCAAGAAGGGTGCCGTTGCGGTCGACGCCGACTGCCGCACGTCGCTCGCCGATGTCCACGCGGCGGGCGAGATCAACGGAGTGGGCGGCGAAGAACTCGCGCTGATCGAAGGCCAATTAGCCGGCTACGTGGCCACCGCGCAGACGGTTAAGGCCGCACGCCTCCGCGCCGAACGCAAAAAGCATCTCTTCTTTCGCCGCATGCTCGCCGCCAGTTTCGCCCCCCGGCGCGCGCTGCGCAAACTCGCTGAAGCCGATACCATCGTCTGCCGCTGTGAGGACGTCACCCATCGTCATTTGCTCGAAGCTACCGGCGAACGCGACGCCAAGCTGCAAAGCCGTTGCGGCATGGGCGCTTGCCAAGGCCGCATCTGTGGCCCGGCCTGCGAATTTTTATTCGGTTGGCCGCCGGGTAACCTGCGCCCACCCCTCTCGCCCGTGCCGATGTCGGCCTTATGCGCGAAACCCTAACCCAGGCGGGCTTCGAGCGCCGCGCGCGCTTCCTGAAGCATGGGAATCTTGGTGATGCTTAACGGCAGATCCAGCACCTGGGCCAGCGGCGCCAGTACGGCGAGGCTGGTTTCGTTCGCCACACAAAGCCCGATGGGCCGGAACGGCGAGGCCCGCAGCGCATTGAGGACACACTTTACCAAAGCTTGCGCGGGCGTCTCCTCAAGGTCACCCATCACCGGCGGAAACAGGAAGCCACTCTCCGCATCGCAGGCTAGCGCGGCACAAGGGAAAAACGGCCGACCATCGCCACCCACCGGAGCCCGGAAAAGAAACACGTCCACTTCGATCGGCGACCCCACTTTGCGTTTCGCGAGTGTGGTGAGGATTTGGTTGACGGCGCGTTCGTCCAGCTTCACCGGCGGATCGGCCGGCGGCGCGCCCAGGGCCGGAAAGGGAATCTGTCGCACCTCAAGGTCCGGATCGGTCATCACCACCAGCGGCATTTCGCGGTTCTTCGCCCAAGGATCGACATCTTTGTGCTGGGCGAGCCAATCAAAAAACAGTAACGATGCCATCAACCCGTCGTTAATCTCTTCGAGCTCCGCGGCATTAGGGTACCAGCGCAACTGCCGGGGCCGCGAAACGGTAATCTGCGGCACGCGTTGCCCGGCGGGGATCGGCACGGGTGTCAACGCCGCAATCGCCCGGTCTACCGGCGTCAACTCCACGCGACGGACAAACTCCACGGTAAACAGGTCCTGCCGCGACAGAAAGCCTTCGGGGCCCACGCGGTCATGCTGAATGTCGTCAAACAACGCAAAGCCGGCATCTCCGCGAAACGCCTGCAGTCCGTACACCTGCCCCAATTGGCCCATCACCGTGCAATACCAGCGCTGGCCGGAATCGCTATCGAAGGCAAACAAGTGCCCATCGCTCAGCAGGAGCCACGGCTCGATGATGGCGAATCCCAAACTCGCGCGCACGGCCAAAGCCAAATCTTCCGCCGACGGCGGCGTCTCGCCGGGTAACTCTTTCGCTAACAATTCGCCGATCGGACGGGGAGTTTTCTTGCGGGTTGCCATAAACTTACTTCTTCACCATCGCATCCCGCACCTTAACGGCCAGGAAGTTCTCCACCTTGGTTTCGTTGCGCGCCACATCGTAGTAGGCCGCTTTGTAGAGCTGATCCTTGCGCGAGATCAGCGTCTCGCGGATATCCTGCTGCACCCGCGGATCCACCAGATCGCGCTGCCCGGACGGCTCCTTCGAAATCACCTTAAAGATGCGATAGCCGCCGTTAGTGCGCACCACGGGCGAATGCTGCCCGGCCGCCATCGACAACACCATTTTGCGCAACTCGGGGCTCGCCTGCTCCAGCGACGATTCGCCCACAAAGCCCAGGTCGCCGCCGTTAGCAATCGTGCCCGCGTCTTCCGAATAGTTCTGCGCCAACATGCTGAAGTCCTCGCCCTGTCGCAAGCGGGCCTCAATCATCTGGATCTTTTTGACGGCCTGCGCGTCGTTCTGCGCTTTGTCGTTTTTGAGGTTGCGTATATTGGCGTCCGGCGCCGGCGACACGGCAATCTGCGCCAAGTGGATCTGCGGCTCCGGCAGGTTGAAGCGCGACTTGTTGGCCTGGTAGAACGCCGTCACATCGGCGTCGGTGATGTGGATATTGGCACTGATCTCTTTGTTGAGCAGCTTTTGAATGCTCAGGTCGCGCCGCAATTGCGCCTTTAGGTCATCCAAGGTCATCTTGCGATTCGCCAGTTGCTTGCCGAACTCTTCGGCCGTATACGCCGCGCGCATCTCGGTCAACTTGGCTTCAATGTCCGCGTCGGCCGCCATCAAACCCAGCTTCTCGGCCCGTTGAAACATGATCTCGGCGTCGACCATTTGGCGCAGCATGTCCAGTTTATTGATCTGCG
>JBBQQS010000052.1:0-16493 GCA_038215525.1 Bryobacterales bacterium | reverse complement strand
CGGCTGCACCGGCTGCCGCCGGATCCGTCGATGTGATCATGCCGCAAATGGGCGAGAGCATCACGGAGGCCACTTTAACCAAATGGCTGAAGAAGCCAGGCGATCCGGTGAAGCGCGATGAGGCACTCTTCGAGATTTCCACCGACAAAGTCGACAGCGAAGTACCTTCACCCATTGACGGCGTGCTGGCCGAGGTGATGGTGCAGGAAGGGGCTACGGTGAGCGTGAATGCCATCGTCGCCAAGATCGCCCCGGCCGGAGCCGCTGCGCCTGCCACTGCGCCTGCCGCGCCCGCGCCTGCCACTGCCGCTGCGCCTGCCGCGCCCGCGCCGGCCACCTCTGCCGCTCCGCCTGCGCCTCCCACCACCCCAGCGCCCCCCGCCCCGGCATCCGCTGCTGACGATATGCAGGGGCCGCTTTCGCCGCTGGTGCGGAAGATGGCGCGCGAATACGCCATTGACCTCGCCCAGGTTCCCGGCACCGGCGCCGGCGGACGCATCACCAAGCAGGACGTCGAAAACTACATGGCCCAACAGGGTGCGCGCACGCTCGCGGGCCCGGCCGCCACACCGGCGCCGGCAGGAGCGGCTGCTGCGGCGACCAAGGCTCCGATGGCTCCGGTGGCTCCTTCCACCGCTCCGCTCCATCGCGTGGAGCCGATGTCGATCATGCGCCAGGCGATCGCCAATCACATGGTGATGTCGGAAGCGACCTCGGTCCATGTCACCACCGTGCACAAGGTCGACATGACCAAGATCGTGAAGCTACGCGACAAGTCGAAGGCCGCCTTCCAGGAGCGTTACGGCTTTGGCCTCACCTTCCTGCCGTTCATCATGCGGGGAGCGGCCGAAGCCCTGCGTGCTTATCCGACCCTGAACGCCTCGATTGAAGGCAAGAACGTCGTCTATCACGGCGAGATTAACCTGGGAATCGCCGTCGCGCTCGATGGCGGACTCATTGTTCCGGTCATCCGCCACGCCGACGAATTGAACGTCACCGGACTGCAGCGGCAGGTGGTAGACCTCGCCAACCGCGCCCGCTCCAAGCAGTTAAAGCCGCAGGAAGTTAGCGGCGGCACCTTCTCGCTCACCAACTTCGGCAGCTTCGGCAGCCTGTTCGCCACGCCCATCATCAACCAGCCGCAAGTGGCCATCCTGGGCCTGGGGGCTATCAACAAAGAAGCCGTGGTGGTAGACGACGCCATCGCCATCCGCTCCATGATGTACCTGGCGCTTACCTTTGACCATCGGCTGATTGATGGCGCGTTGGCCGATCAGTTCTGCCTGAAGGTGAAAGCGGTACTGGAAGGCTGGAGCGAACAAGTCTTATAATGCCAATATTTCGAGGGTCAAATCTCTAGTAATCTCGCAAGCGAGGGCGCATTTTTGGCGGCCTCGATGGGGTGATTGAGGCATAATCGAGAGATGCGCAAAAAGGCCCTTCCTCGCGCCATTCCTCCGCCGCTGGAGCTTGAATGCTTGCGGGTTTTGTGGCGCCTGGAATCGGCGAACGTGGCGCAGGTGCGGGAAGCGTTGTTGAGCCGCCACACACTGGCGTACACGACGGTGATGACGTTGCTCGATCGGTTGGCTCGCAAGGGCGCGGCGCAGCGCAAAAAGATCGGCCGCTACTTCGTCTATCGGGCCGCGCTCGATCGGGAAACATTGCGGCAGGCGGCGCTCGCCGAAATGGTGGATCATTACTTCGAAGGCGACGGGGCGGCCATGCGCGCCTGGGTGAACGGCGCGCCCGCGGCGGCGACCGCGCCTCCCAAAGAAGAACCGGATGATGACCTCGAGACGGTGTTGCTTTGAACCTTTCGCTGTTCGCCCCCGACGAGCCGCCAATGAAGCAGAAGCTGGCGCCGCGCTTGCGACGGCTGGCCGAAGCGGGAGTCCTGATCGGCACCAGCAGTTGGAAGTACGAAGGCTGGCTGGGCGACCTCTACACGCCGGAGCGCTACCTGACGCGCGGCAAGCATTCGCAAAAGAAGTTTGAGGAGAGCTGCCTCGCTGAGTACGGCGAGATCTTCCCCGTCGTGTGCGGCGACTTCTCCTTCTACCAGTTCCCTACCCCCGCCTTCTGGCAGAAGCTGTTCTCCACCTCGCCGTCGCAGCTACGCTTCGCCTTTAAGGTGCCCGAAGAGATCACCGTGCGGCAATGGCCGGCGCACGCGCGTTACGGGGCGCGGGGCGGATTGCGCAACAGCACCTATCTCGATCCGCAGCTCTTCCGTACCGGCTTCACGGACGCGCTCGCGCCTTATCGGCAAAGGGTGGAGGCGCTGATCTTTGAGTTTGGGGCATTCCCGCGGCCGAATCTCGATGAGTTTCTCGCGGAGCTCGAGCCTTTCCTGGCCGCCTTGCCCGAAGGGTTTCGCTATGCGGTGGAAATCCGCAATCCCGAGTTTCTCGCCCCCGCCTACCTCGCCCTGCTTTCGCAATACCGCGTCGCCCACGTGCTGAACTCCTGGACGCGGATGCCCGAGCTCGAAACGCAACTGAGCTTACCCGAAATCTTCACCACGGACTTCTTCGTCGTGCGCGCCCTGCTGCGGCCGGGCCGCCCCTATGAGGAGGCCGTAAAGCGATTCTCGCCCTACACGAAGGTGCAGGAAGAGAACCAAGCCGTCCGCCGCACCTTGCGCGAACTGATTGGCACCGCCCGCAAGAGCGGCCGCCGGGGTCTGATCTTCGTCAACAACCGGCTCGAGGGCAACGCGCCGGGCACAATTGATGCGGTGCTCGACGAAGTATAAACGCTACACTAAAATCCATGGATAAGCGATTGTTGGGGTGGCTGATCAATGCACCCTTCATAGCGGTGATGCTGTGGAGCATCATTGAGAAGTTCGCCGAGACGAAGATGATCGCCGAGGCGTTCCGCACGTGGAACCTGCGCCCATACATGACGTCGCTGGGGGCGGTGGAACTGGCGGCGCTGGCGCTTTACCTGTTCCCCGCCACGTTGCGCATCGGCTTCTTTCTGCTGTGCAGCTTTCTGGGCGGGGCAGTCGCGGTGAAGCTGCAAAGGCAAGGCGAGTGGTGGCTGCCGGCGGGCGTCCTGGCCTACCTGTGGTTCGCCGCCTGGTTCCGCAGCCGGGAGTTGTTTGCGAACTCCGAACGGACGTCGAATGAGTTTCGGTATCTGAGTTAGGCGCCCGAAACGGAGCACCCGGGATGGGGTCTGGTGCCCGCTTCAATCTGGACGCGGTTAGCCAGGAAGACGCAAACTACTCACCGGGAGGTTGTCGTCTGCCACGACAGAAACGGTCGAAGACAAAGGGCAGGTCGCCTTCGTCAATGCCCTGGCCTTGATCGATCACCGTGAGGCGGGCGCCATCCAACTGCCGTTCGCCCAGGTACTCACCCGCGCCGGTTGCGAATCGGGCTGCTTCACCCGCCGCATCATGGCTTTCACCCATTCAGGTGCGCGAACTCCGGGGAGGAAACGGCTTGTCACCCCCTTAGCAACAAGGCGGATGAGGATTTCTTGTGGCACCCAAAGGGGTGAGGGTAGGTGGGTAGGTAGCGCTGCCGCATCGGCAGGGTAGAAGCTATCTGTCTTCGATTCAAGTGCTTAGTTGACTTGGGTGAAAGCAACCCAGCGGGCGGGCAAATTACTGTATTAGACTATCGTATTCCGCATGAAAACCCGAAGATCTCTGTTGCGCGGCGTGGGACTGGCCCTTGGGGTGCCGGTGGTGCCGGCCCTCGGGAATGCGCCGTACTCGACGAGTGCGGTAGACCTGGTCCGGCGGTCGACGGTGGTCGATATGCTCGGGCTGCTGACGCTCGATTACCGCAAGCTCGCGGGTTGGGGTAGCGACCCCGCGCGGTTTTCGAGCACCGACTTCGCGCGGCTCAAAGCCTCCGGCATCGACGTCTTCCATCCGGCGGTAGGCTTCCTGGCCGGCGATATCTTTGCCCAGTCCTGGCGCGACGTGGAAGGCTGGAATGCGCTGATCGCGGGGCACCCGCAGTGCTTCCTGCGTATCGACACGGTCGCGGATTTCGCCCGCGCCAAGCGGGCGGGGAAGATCGGCATCTTGATCGGGCTGCAGAACTCGAGCCACTTCCGCACGGTGGACGACGTGGACCGGTTCTTCGCCATCGGGCAGCGGGTGTCGCAGTTGACGTACACCGGCAACCGCATCGGCGGCGGGTCAACGGATGCCCAGGACCCGGGGCTGACACCCTACGGCCATCGGATCGTGGAGCGGATGAATGCGCGGGGCATGGCGATCGATGTATCGCATTGCGGCGACCGCACGACACTCGAGGCGATCGAAGCGTCGCGCCAGCCAGTGCTGGTGACGCATTCGAATTGCCGCGCCTTGGTGCCGGGCCGTCGGCGTTGCAAGACGGATGAAGCGATCCGGAGCCTCGCCCGCCGGGGCGGGGTGATGGGGGTGACGATGGTGCGGGGCTTTGTGCGCCAGTCCGGGCCGGCCACGCTGCAGGATATGCTGGACCACGTTGACTACGTGGCGAGACTGGTGGGCGTAGAGCATGTGGGGATCGGCAGCGACGTCGATCTGGACGGGCGCGATTCAGCAGGTCCGCACCGCTTTGACCTCGATGGGGTGGACTATTCGCGCAAGATCTTCGACGTCACCGAAGGGCTACTGCGACGGAAGTATTCGCCGGCCAACATTGAGCTGATTCTGGGCGGCAACTTCCAGCGCGCCCTGGCCCAGGTAGGGTTGCCCACGGACCTCGCCCTCAAGAAGGGGGGGTAACCCGTGCGGAGTTTTGGCCGGGAAAATTCTCACTTATTTTGTAAAAAAAGCGTTTGGGCGGTGGTTTTGTGCAGAAACAAAATGGCAAGTTCTTGATTTGAGGGAACGTGCGACGAAACTGTACCACCCGTGCATGCCCGTAGATAGTCCATTTTCTTCAAGGACACCAACCACGACGTCGCCCGGCTTCAATCCGCGTTCTCTCCTCGGTTGCTTCGAGCCGCTTGAGGGAAGCAACACGAAAGTCCTGGATGTCGTCGTCGGACCAGGAATCGGACCAGTCAATCTTGCGGTCCGGCGCAAGTGAAGCCAGACGCTAAATTAATCGCGACAACTCGATGGCCGCGTCCGGTGGCAGATTGCGGAATGCGTTGACCAGTGCCGTTTCTTGCGAATCTAGGGCGATTCCCATGACCTAGCCTTCGGTATACGCTTCCGCGGAAAGATAACGAACGATCAGTCGCCCAGTGTCGAGGAGAGTGGAACTCGAGTGAGTCGAATATGCGGTGGAATTGCCACTTTCACTCCGCGCCTGACGACGGGGGCTAGTGAGCCATCCCATCCGGCGGCAAAGCGGTGGGAAGCGGCGAAGGCGGGGAGGGCGAGAAGTAACAAGAGAAAGGGCATGCCGGAGATGATACGACAGGCCTTGGGGCGCTATACTCCGGGAAAGAATGCGCTTCACCTCACTGTCATTTCTCTCACTCGTCCTGCTGATGGCCGCCGACGATGCCAAGCTGCTGAAGGACTTGAAGTACCGCTCGATCGGGCCTTATCGGGGAGGCCGCGTGACAGCCGTGGCCGGCGTAGCGACGCAGGCCAACACTTACTACTTTGGGAGCACGGGCGGGGGCGTTTGGAAGACGGTGGACTCCGGCGGTAGTTGGACCCCGATGAGCGATGGCTTCTTTAAGACGGGGTCAGTCGGCGCCATGGCGGTGTCTGAATCGGACCCCAATATTCTCTACGTGGGCATGGGTGAGCAGCCGATCCGCGGCAATGCTTCGCATGGGGATGGCGTGTATAAGTCGATGGACGCGGGCCGCACTTGGAGCCATCTGGGCTTGGCGGAAACGCGGCAGATCGGCCGCGTGCGCGTGCATCCGAAGAATCCGGATATCGTTTATGTTTGCGCGCTGGGCCACATGTCCGGCGCCAATAACGAGCGAGGCGTCTATAAGTCAGTGGATGGCGGCAAGACGTGGAAGCAGTCTTTTACGCGCGGGGACAAGGCCGGCTGTGTGGACTTGGTGCTGGACCCGACTAACGCCAATGTCCTCTACGCGGGCTTCTGGCAGGTGATTCGGACGCCTTACAGCATGGAGAGCGGCGGGCCGGGTAGTGGGCTGTTTAAGTCCATCGACGCGGGTGATACCTGGACCGAGATTGGCCGTAATCCGGGTGGCCCCAGTAAGGGCGTGCAAGGCAAGATCGGCGTGGCCGTGTCGGCGCTGAATCCGGAGCGCGTGTGGGCAATTATTGAGGCCGAAGAGGGCGGCGTGTTTCGGTCGGAGAATGGTGGCAAAACCTGGACGCGGGTGAATGAGCAACGCAGCCTGCGTCAGCGCGCCTGGTATTACTCGCGGATCTTCGCCGACCCCACGCGGGCCAATACGGTTTATGTGCTCAATACCGGCTGCTACCGCTCCGACGATGGCGGCAAAACCTTTACCGCCATCCCCACGCCGCACGGCGACAACCATGACTTGTGGATTGCGCCCGGCGACTCGAATCGGATGATTGAGGGGAACGACGGCGGGGCCAATGTTTCGAGCAATGGGGGGCGGACATGGTCCTCGATTATGAATCAGCCCACGGCGCAATATTATCGCCTGGCGCTCGATAACGACTTCCCTTATGGCATTTATGGCGCGCAACAGGACAACACGACGATGAAGGTGAAATCGCGTGGCAACGCGGGGGCGATCACGGAGCGTGACTGGCACGATGTGGGCGGCGGCGAGAGCGGCTGGATTGCGCCCGATCCGAAGGACCCGAACGTGGTCTACGCCGGATCCTACGGCGGTTTGCTGACGCGCTATGACCATCGCTCCGGCCAGTTGCGCACGGTAAACGTGTGGCCCGATAACCCGATGGGCGCGGGGGCGGAAGCGATGAAGTTCCGCTTCCAATGGAATTTTCCGCTGCTGTTTTCGCCGCATGATCCGGGGGTGCTTTACACGGGCGGCAATATGGTCTTCCGGTCGACGGATGACGGCCAAAGTTGGCAGTCGCTGAGCCCGGATTTGACGCGGAACGATAAGACAAAACAAGGGTCCTCGGGCGGGCCGATTACGAAGGACAATACGAGCGTCGAGTATTACTGCACGATCTTTACGCTGGACGAGTCGCGGCTGACAAAGGGGCTCATTTGGGCGGGCAGCGACGATGGCTTGGTCCACGTGACGCGGGATGGCGGGCGCAAGTGGGACAACGTGACGCCGGGCAAGGAGATGATGCCCGAGTGGATCCAGATCAATTCGATTGAAGCTTCGCCGCATGATCCGGCGAAGGCTTACGTCGCGGCCACGGCTTACAAGAGTGACGACCATCGGCCGTACCTCTATCGCACGACTGACTACGGCAAGACGTGGAAGAAGATCGTGAACGGCATTGAGAACAACGCCTTCACGCGCGTGATTCGCGAGGATCCGAACAAGAAGGGCGTGCTGTTCGCCGGTACCGAAACGGGCCTTTATCTGTCGCTCGACGATGGCGAGAATTGGCAGCGTTTCCAACTGAATCTGCCTGTAGTGCCGATTACGGATCTGGCCTTTCAGAAGCGCGACAACGACCTCGTCATCGCCACGCAGGGGCGCTCCTTCTGGGTCTTTGACGATCTGCCGGTGCTGCATCAGTTGACCGATGAGGTGCGCGGCGCGGCGGTGCACTTATTTACGCCGAAGCCCGCTTATCGCTATGGCGGGGCCGGGGGCCGGGGCGTCACCGGTGCGGTGGGCCAGAATCCGCCGAATGGCGTGGTGGTGAACTATCGCCTGAACAGCAAACCCGAAAGCGAAGTGACGCTTGAGTTCTTCGATCCTGTCGCCAAGAGCATCCGCAAGTTGTCGAGCAAAGCGGCGGAAACTGCGGCGGCGGCCGCTACGCCTGCCGACGATGACGAAGGGCCGCGCGTGCCGGTGGGCCTGTCAAGGATCCCGGCCGCTGAAGGGATGAATCGCTTCGTTTGGGATATGCGCTATCCCGATGCCTCCAGCTTCCCGGGCATGATCTATTGGGCTGGCGCCACTCGCGGACCGATGGCCGTCCCTGGCGACTACACCGTGAAGCTCACGGCCAACGGCAAGACCCTTTCGCAGCCCTTCACCATCCGCAAGGATCCGCGCATGGATGGCACGCCGGCGGATCTGCAGAAGCAATTGGACCTGTCGCTGCAGATTCGCGATAAGGTGACCCAGGCCAACGACTCGGTGGTGCGCATCCGCGATGTCCGCAAGCAGATCGACGAACTGGTGACGCGTTCGGGCGGCTTGAAGGACTCGGCCAAGGTGGTCGAAGCCGGCAAGAAGCTGTCGCAGATGCTGACGGAAGTGGAGCAGGAGCTTTATCAAACCAAGAACCAAAGCAGCCAGGATCCGCTTAACTTCCCGATCAAGTTGAATAACAAGTTGGCGGCGTTGCTCTCGGTGGTGCAAGGATCGGATACTGGGCCCACGACGCAGAGCAATCAGGTCTTCGAAGATCTGGCCACGCAGGTGAACGGACAGTTGCGACGGCTGGACGGCCTGGTGAACACCGAACTCACCGCCTTCAACCGCCTGGTTCGCGACGCCGGGGTGCCGGCGATCATCCTTAAGGAAAAGTAAATGAAGAACCTATTTATCGCTTGCCTCATAGTCGGCCAAAGCTGTTTCGCGCAGCCTGCAGTGGATCCGGCGTTCTCCGCCGAACGGCTGGCCAAGGTGGACCGGCTGCTTGAGCGCTATGTCGACTCGAACCTGATCGCGGGCGCCGTGGCGCTAGTGCTGCATGACGGCAAGCCGGTGTACGAACGCGCCGTCGGTTGGGCCGACAAAGAAGGCGGCCGGCGGATGACGATGAACACCGTCTTCCGGATCGCGTCGCAGACCAAGGCGATTACCAGCACGGCTGTGTTGGCGCTGGTGGAAGAGGGCAAGATCGGCTTGAAGGAGCCGGTGGGCAACTTTATTCCGACGTTCAAGAAGACCATGGTGGCCTTGCCGGAGGCCACCGGGATGGTGCTGGTGCCGGCCAAGCGCGCGATCACGATTCAGGACTTGCTGACGCACACGGCGGGTATCTCGTACGGCGTCGAAAAGCACGTGGCGGCGTTGTACCGGGAGAAGGGACTGGGTCCGGCGGCGGGCAATGGCTGGTATACGGCCGACAAGACCGAGCCCATCTGCGACACGATGGAACGCTTGGGCACGCTGCCCTACGTCGCGCAACCGGGCGAGGCTTACGTTTATGGCTACAACACGGACATCCTGGGCTGCGTGGTGGAGAAGGCCTCCGGCATGTCGCTGGATGAGTTCATCAAGGCGCGCATCACCGGCCCGCTGGGCTTGAAAGACACGCGGTTCTACTTGCCAACGGCCGAAGCCGAGCGGCTGGCGGTGGTTTATGGGACCGGCGCGGATGGCAAAGCGGTGCGGTCGGCGGAAGGATCGAAGGGGCAAGGCAGCTATGTGGAGGGTCCGCGGAAGAGCTTTTCGGGCGGCGCCGGACTGACGTCAACGGCCGCTGACTACGCGCGCTTCCTGGAGATGATCCGCAACGGCGGCGCTTTGGGCACCGTGCGCATCCTGGCGCCGCGGACGGTGGAACTGATGGTGACCAATCAGTCGGGCACGCTGCATTCCACGACCGGCTTGGGCTTTGGCCTGGGTTTCGAGACGGTGGACCGCTACGGCGCAAACGGCATGTCCGGCGTCGGCACCTTCAGTTGGGGCGGCGCTTACGGTACGAATTATCAGGTGGATCGCCAAAGCCGCACGACGATTGTGCTGATGATCCAGATGCTGCCCAACGGCACGGACATTCAGACGAAGTTTCCGGCCTTGGTTTACTCCGCATTGATGAAGCCTTAACCAACATCGACATGCTACATCGCTCATAAGTCGCACGAAGCAAGCCACTTATCCCCTAGACGGGGGCGTGCGGGTATAGCATTTCTCTACACCCGCATTCGTACTCTCTCCTACGCGGTGCGAAAGCGTCAGAAATAATACTTCAAACCGAGCTGCATATTCCGCGGACCGACGCCGTTGCGCAGACCCGTGATCTGTCCGAAGTTTACCGCGCCGAACGACGTTGCGGGGTCACCGAACATGGGCGTGTTGGTGAAGTTCGTCACCTCAAGCCGGAACTCGAAACGCTGTCCTTCGCGCACATTGATGCTCTTCAGCAACGCCGCATCCAGGGTGCTGATGCCCGGCCCGCGGTAGTTGAGGTTCCGGGGAGCCGTCCCCGGAACATCCGGCGCCGGTTGCGAAAACGCCGCCCGGTTGAAGTAATTGTTAATCCGGTCCTGCACCGTTCCGGTCGTGCTGGGGTCACTGAGCAGGTTCGGGCGCTGGGTACCGTCCCAGATGGCGCCGCCGGCTTGGGTGACCTGGAGCGGCATGCCGCTTTGAAAGAGAGCCATGCCGCTCAAGTTCCAGCCACCGGCCACCCAGTTGAGCGCGCGATTCCAGCTCGAGCCCCACTTGCGCTGCCGGCCGAAGGGAAGCTCATAGGCGCCGGTGAGCACAACGCGGTTCGCCACGTCGTGGGAAGAGAGCGAGCGCTCCCCGCGCAGGTCCCAGATATTCTGCAGCGACGTGGACCCGCCCAGCCAGGAGACGTTACCCGAACTGTGCGAGACGTTGTCGATCATCTTTGACCACGTGTAGTGCGCCAGCATGGTGAGTCCGGCGCTATAACGTTTCTCCCACTTCACCTGGAGAGCGTGGTAATTGGAATCTCCGCGAGCCGGCTCCGCCGTGCCGACGCCGGTGCCGTTAAAGTGCGGCATCGGCCGCAGCAGGCTGTTGCGGACGATATTGGGCTGGCTTAACGGCGAGCGCGAGTCAGTAATTTGGCCGGCGAAAGGATTGGGCGTTTGCGCGGTGAGCGCCGTCCGGCCCAGCGGCCAGTATTGGGGCGAGAGCGGCGAAAGGGTCGTGATCGGCATGAAGAGGTGGACGCCCCGGCTGCCGGTGTAATTGACTTCGAGCACCGACTGTCCGCGCAGTTCGCGCTGAATCGACAGGTTCCAGGAGTGATACTCCGGATTTCGATTATTCGAAGGCAGGATGGTGCTGGCGCCGAAACCGAGTAGCGTGGAATCGCCTTGGGCACGGCCCGGCGGCTGCAGGATGCCGTTCGGGAAGGGGTTATTCAGCCGTGCGTTCAGGGTCGCGTTGGCATCGAGAGACCAAATGGCCGGCGAGTTGATCGTAAAGCCCGTGCCCGGACGGCCAAAAACGGTAGCGCGGGAGAGCGTGTAGAACAAGCCATAGCCCGAGCGGATGGCCGTCTTCGAGTTGAGGGCATAGGCGAAGCCGATGCGCGGCTGCCAGTTGTTGCGGTCCGCAATGAATGGCGAACGGTTGTCCTTATCGACAAACTTGATCACACCGCGAGTATCGAAGCCGTTCACCCGCACCGGCGACTGGGCATCGAGATCCCAATAGCTATAGCGATCCTGCGTCTCCCAGCGCGGCACATCCACGTCATAGCGCAGTCCGAGATTCACGGTCAGCTTGCGCGTTAACTTCCAGTCGTCCTGGATGTAGAAGCCCATGTAGGCGGAGCGGGAGAAGGCCTTAGGTTCGATATGGTAATCGCTGCCCGTGGTCCAACCGATCAGCATGGCCGCCAAGCCATTGCCTTCGGTAGCCGGGCAGGTGAAGCGATCCCGGCAGGTGACGCCGCGGCCGAAGGCGAAGCGGCCGGAGGGGCTGCCCGGCTGCAGGTAATCCAGCTGATTGAAGCGGTACTCGCCCCCCACCTTGATATTGTGCGCACCGGTGATCTTGGTCATGGACGCCGAAGCATGGTGCACCCCTTCCTGCCGGTCCATAATCCAGAATGGCTCGGTGCCGAACTCCTGGAAGCCTTCGGGCGCAAATCGGGGAAACACCAGGTTGGTTGCCGAAGCCTTCATATTCTGCGGCAGGCCGAGCGTCGTCAAATCGAAAGAAGTAAATGGGTTCCGGCCGAAATCGGAGTAGGTAAGGCCGTAACGGAAGGTGAAGATCGTGGAGGCATTACGGATGTGGGTGAGGTCGGCCACCATGGACTTGGTGTTGGTCTGGTTGGTGCCCCCGGTCCAATAGGAGGGATTGTTTTCCCCGAAGAGATTCGGATTCCGGCCCTGGGCGATGACGTTGCTGTAGCGGCCGCTGACACGATTGGCGCTGGAAAAGTTATGGTCACCCTTCACGTTGATCTGGTGATTGCTGCTGGTGTTGATGCCCTGGTTGAACCAGTTGGCGGTATTCGTGAACTGGGCACCCGGCTGATTCGCGCGCGGGAGGAATGACAGGGCCCTCAGCGCGATCGGGTCCATCATTGAGGCCGGCACGCGGTTGCTGGGGAACGGGCGGCGATCAATGCCACCGGCGGCATTCGTAAAGGTATCGAAAGGATTGTGCACCACCATCATTTGGCCCGAGCCATTGAGCGTCTGGGAAAAATCGCCCGCGCGCTGCGGATCGGTGGGTAACGACACCACCGAACTGGTGGGACTCTCCTGCTTGGTGTACTCATAGCCGCCGAAGAAGAAGGTCTTGTTCTTGATCACCGGGCCGCCAATCACGCCGCCGTATTGATCGCGGCGGAAGGCGGGAATGGCCCGGCCGGCGCGGTTCGAAAACCAGTCGTTGGCATTTAGGACGTCGTCCCGCAGAAAGTAGTAGCCGGTGCCATGGAAGGCATTGGTGCCGGAGCGCGTCACCATATTCACCACGGCGCCGCCGGTTTGCCCATACTCCGCCGAGAAAAAGTTGGTCTGCATTTTGAACTCCTGCACCACGTCGACCGACGGCGAGAACTTCAGGTCCGTCACGCCGGAGTTCTGCTCCACCGTGGTGACTGTGGCGCCATCCACCAACACGTCGGAGGTTGAGTTCCGCGAGCCGTTGGCGACAAAGTTCGTATTATTGTCACCCCGCCGGCCGCCAGAGCCCACCACGCCAGGCGTCAGGTAGGCGAGGCTCATCGAGTTCCGGGCCAGGTTGGGCAAGGAAAGAATGTACTTGTTGTCGATCACTTGACCCAGGTTCGAAATGGTGGTGTTCACCAATGCCGCGGAGCCCTGCACCTCCACGGTGGTGGCGATGTCACCGATCTGCAATTTCACGTCGATCGTCACCTGCTCCTGCACGGCCAACGAGAATTTGCCACTCGAGAATTTCTTGAAGCCGGCCGATTCGGCCAGCAGCAGATACCGGCCTGGGGGGAGCGCCGTAACCACGAATCGCCCCGAGGCATCCGCTTCCGCGCGAAACGTGGTTCCCCGTTCCGTATCCGTAACGAGAATCTTGCCACCGCCGACACTCGCCCCCGATTCATCGGTGATGGTGCCGCGAACGCTGGCGGTAAACGATTGCGCCCAAGCGCTCAGACTCAAAATTGCGGTTAGCACCGCGGCGCGTGTCCGTTGACTCAACTTCATGTTTGCTCTTTTTTCTCCGTAGGCCAATTTCACAACTTCTGGGTTGCAGCATATAACGGTTGCGGGGGCCTCCGCAACCCAGGCTCCTTTGGCTGTCTGGTTTGAATGTATAGTGGTTATCAGGTTAAAGGAGTGTCATAATGAAAAAACTACACTATAGTCTCTTCGCACTGTTGCTCTCGATCGCTGCGCTGATGCCATCCGCGTCGGCCCAAGTGCTTTACGGATCCCTCACCGGGACCGTCACGGATGGCTCCGATGCGGCCGTTCCCGGCGCCAACGTCCTGATGACCAACAAACAGACCGGCGCTACGCGTTCAATCGCTACCACCGAGTCCGGCACCTACAATATCCCTACGGTGCAAGGTGGCCTTTACACGGTAAAGATCTCCAAAGAGGGTTTCCGTGGTGTGCAACAGGACAACGTCGAGATTCTCGTCAACTCCACGGCCCGGCTCGACATGAAGTTGCAGATCGGGCAGGTGGCCGAGACGATCAATGTGGAAGCGAGCGCCGCCACCCTCCAGACAGATCGGGCCGAAGTGAAGACCGAGATCACTGCCAAATCGCTTACCGAGATTCCCATCCCCGGTCAACGCAACTACCAGGCGCTGTTCATCACGATTCCCGGCATTTCACCGCCCGGCACGCCGCACTCGGTACCGTCGAACCCGTCGCGTGCGATGAGCTTCAGCGTAAACGGCGCAAATACGGCGTCCAACAACACCCGCGTTGACGGTGCCAGCGCCACCAACATCTGGCTGCCGCACATCGCCAGCTACGTGCCAGCACTTGAATCGATCGATACGGTAAACATCGTCACCAACTCCTTCGACGCTGAGCAGGGCTTGGCCGGCGGTGCCAGCGTAAACGTCATTATCCGGTCGGGCAGCAACCAGACGCACGGCGCTCTCTTCCACTACCATCAGGGCAACTGGAGCCAAGCGCGCAATTTCTTTCTGCCCTCGAATCAAGACGTGCCGAAGTTCGTCTACAACCAGTTTGGCGGCCGGTTGGGCGGGGCTTTGATTAAGAACAAGCTCTTCTATTTCGCCAGTTACGAGGCCACTTATGACCGCCGGTTCGCGGGTGCCTTTTATACTCTGCCCACGCCTCAGATGCGCCGGGGCGATCTTTCGGCCTCGCCGCAGATCGTTTATGATCCGGCCAGCGGTGCCCCCAATGGCTCCGGCCGGGTACCCTTCGCCGGCAACATGATTCCCGCCGCCCGGCTGCACCCCACCAGTGTTCGCTTGATGAACGATCTGGTGCAGCCGAACGTCCCCGGCGCCGGCTTGATCCCCAATAACAATTTCTTCGCCAACGCGCCGGCCACGTTCGACCGCCACACGATCGACTCCAAAGTGAACTACAACATCTCCGATAAATGGACCATGTATGGCCGCTTGAGCTTTCTGAAGTTCGACATGCTCAGCCAGACGCCCTTCGGCGAGTTAGGGGGCCCGCCCATCGCCTTCGGTAACCCCGGCAAGGGCTTTGGGGGCACCTGGAGCGGTTCGCTCGCTTCCACCTACACCATCACGCCCAACTTCATCATCGACGCGAACTTTGGCTACACCCTGATGGACACCAACGTCGAACAGCCCGGCCTCGGCAAGAACGTCGGCCGCGATGTGCTGAATATTCCCGGGACCAACGGCACCCGCTTTTTCGAGTCCGGCTATCCGGGTTTCGGCATTGGCGGCTTCTCGGCCTTCGGCTCCACCGAAAATTACATGCCCTACTATCGCAACGATCCGCAGTTTCAATATGTGGCGAACGCCAACTGGCTGCGCGGTCCGCACAACATCCGTTTCGGCATGGACATCTATCACCTGCAGCTCAATCATACACAGCCCGAATTCGCGGGGGCCAATGGCGGCGCGGCGGGCCGCTTGAACTTCGGCCAGGGCCCCACGCAGTTGCTGCAACCCAACAACTCCGTGACCGCTGGCAATCCGTTCAACTCGATGGGCACTTACCTTCTGGGCCTCGTCGACGGCGGCGGCCGTATCCTTCAGGTGCCCGACGTCTACCGGACCAAAACCAGCATGTATAGCTTCTATGTGCGAGACCAATGGCAGGTGAACCGCAACCTCACCATGAGTATCGGCACCCGCATCGAAATGTTCCCCATGCCCTATCGCAGTAGCGAGGCGGGTATGGAGCGGTATGACTTCCGCACCAACGAAGTGATCGTGTGCGGCTTGGGCGGTAGCCCGAAGGATTGCGGCACCAAGGTGAAGCCGGCGTACTTCTCGCCGCGCTTGGGCCTTGCTTACCGCCTGAACGACAAAACCGTCATCCGCTCCGGCTTTGGCGTCAACTGGGACCCGTGGAATCTGGCCCGCCCGCTGCGCACCAACTATCCCGTCCTCGCCGCTTTCAATCTGGCACCCGCCGCTCTCGGCTGGGCTACCACGCTCACCCAGGGCCTGCCGACGCTCAATGCCCCGGTCATCGGCTCGAACGGCCGCTTGCCTCTGCCCGCCAACTTCGCCTTCAACACCACGGGTGACGAGTTTGCGCGCAGCTACCTGATGAACTACAACCTCACCATCCAGCGCGAAGTCGGTAGGGGGTGGACCGCGCAAGCCGGCTATGTCGGCAGCCGCGGCATCCGCACCTCCGGCCGCCTGAACCTGAACGCCGGCCAGACGGTCGGTGCCGACCGGGAAGGCCAGCCGCTCTTCAGCCGCTTCGGCCGGGCGGTAGAGACTTCGATGGTGGGGCCGATCGGATCGAACACCTACCACTCACTGCAAACCACCCTTACCAAGCGTTACTCGTCGGGCTTGCAGGCCAATTTGACCTACACCTGGTCCAAGGTGATCGGCATCTGCTGCAACGATGATAATAACGGCGGCCCCGCCGTGGCCGCGCTCGCCTTCTACGACCGCAACCGCACAGTGCTGCCGTGGGACCGTACGCACAACTTCCAAACTACCCTCACTTACGAACTCCCGTTTGGCAAAGGCCGCGCTTTCAGCCCGGGCAATCGCCTCGTCAGCGCCCTCATCGGCGGCTGGCAGATCAACACCCTGGTGAGCATGATGAGCGGCACCCCGTTCACCGTCACCAGCGACGGAGCCAGCTTGCGGATGCCCG
>JBBQQS010000051.1:0-16703 GCA_038215525.1 Bryobacterales bacterium | reverse complement strand
GCTTGATTGGGCGGGGCGCCCACCGCTACGGCACCGAAGTTATCGTTCAGGGTTGGAGGCTGCAGGCTGAATCCAGTTAAGCCATTGCGTAGGATCAAGGGCGACGTAATTCCATTGTCCGGCGAGTTGAGGCTGAGGCTTTGCGAAAAACCGAGTGCCACGGCGTTGGGCACCCCGGCGTCGAAGGGGTGGGCAAAGGAGATTCCGCCTCCGCCACGCACGACGGTCTTTTCGCCGAAGGGCCGCCAAGCGAAGCCCAGGCGGGGTCCGAAGTTATTTAAGTCTGTCCGGTAGGGCAGAGTCGGCCAGCCGTTCTGACCCGCGAAGCGAACGACGCCGGGTGTGCCGGAGACTGGGTTGCGCTGATCGATGGCGAAGCCGTTCATGCGATTCTGGGTATCCCGGATGGGCGTATCGAGTTCCCAGCGCAACCCCAGGTTCAGGGTCAACTTACGGGAGATGGTCCAATCGTCCTGGATAAACGCGGCCCAGTAAGTGGAGCGGCGATCGAGGACCTGGGTGGCGTTGGCGCTGAAGTTGAGTGGCTGGCCGAGCAGCAGAGAGGCAAGGCCGAGTCCGCTGGCCGCCGTGCCGGGCTGTCCGGTGGAAAGGGGCGAGAACGTAAAGGCACCGGAGGCGGTGGGCAGATTGATCTCGTAGTTCATCGAGGGGCGCCATTCAAAGCCGAACTTCACGCCGTGCCGGCCACGGGTCCAGGAGAAGTTATCGACGATCTGGAATTGTTGAATGGGAAACTGACGCCGTTCCTGTGCGTTCGAGCCCAAGGTTTGAAAACCCTGCACGTTGAATTGGGGAAGCGCCGTGCCCGGCAGACCCTGCAGGTTCAATTGTTTGGGCCAATTTCCGTCTAAACCCAAAGCACGTTGCCAATTAATCCGATTGCCATAAGTGAAACGTAACTCGTTCAGCTTGGTGGGCGACACCACGCGGTTCCAGGAAACGTAGGTAAACTGCTGATGCCGCAGCGCCGTACCATTCGTCTCGGCGGCGGGGTTCGGAAAAACCGAGGTGAGGCCCAAGTCATCGGAGTTATACATGTAGCGGGCGGTCACGCGGTCCTTCTCAGAGAAGTTATGGTCCACTTTCGCGATCAGGTTATCGCGGGTGAGTGTTTGTACCCAATTGCCGCGGAAATTATTCGCCCCGGTGACGTTGTCCGGCGGGCGATTGGGGCTGGGCCAGAAAGAGACCAGATTGCGCGCCACGGAATCGAAGCGTTGGCTGGGGATGCGGTTGCCGGGGAAGAGATCCCGCACCGTGCGGCCGCCTTCGACGCGGGCCGTGGCCGGATCGTAGATCGGGATCATGGCGTTGGCGGCGTTGACCGTGCGGGAGAAATCGCCGTTGCGCTGTAAGTCGTCGGGCACGGTCATCTGGCGGGTTTGGCCTTCGTTGCGGCGCGAACCTTCATAGGAGAAATAGAAGAACGTCTTATCTTTGCCTTTGTACAATTTTGGGATCATCACCGGGCCGCCGATGGTGCCGCCGAAGACATTGTAACGCAGGGGCGCACGCACTTTCTCGCCATTGACGAACGGAGCGAAGAAGTTACCCGCGTCCAGTTTCTCATTGCGCAGATACTCGAACAGCGTGCCCTTCAATTGATTAGTGCCGGACTTAGTGGTAGCGATAATCACTCCGCCCGCCGATCCGCCGTACTCGGCCGCGTAGCTGTTCGATAGTACTTTCACCTCGGAAGTACTCTCGACGGGCGGGTCAGTATCGATCTGCCCAATGCCCAATCGCATATTCTGGGCCGTACCCCCGTCGATAAAAATATTCTGGCTTTGGGTACGTCCGCCGGCCAAAGAGAAATTCGGTTTGCCGCCGGAATCGTAATTGACGAAGACCGCCGCGCCGGTGATATTAATGATATTCATCGACCGGCGATCGCCGATGGGCATATCCTCAATCGTCTTGCTCTCAATCAGCTGGCTGACGTCGGAGGTGCGTGTATCGAGCGACGAAGTGCGCGCGTTCACATTCACGGTTTCCGTCGCCTGGCCGATGTCCAGTTGGACGTTCAATTCCAGGTTCTGCCCGGTGGTGAGCACCAGGCCGGTGCGCACGTAGCGTTTGAAGCCTGGGTGCTCCACGGTTAGCGTGTAGCGGCCGATGGGCAGGGCGCGGGCGGTGAATAAGCCGGATTCGTTAGTCGCCACGCTGGTAGTGAGCTGAGTGTCGGCATTGCGGACGACGACGGTGGCGGCGGGCACGAGGGCGCCTTGCGAATCGGTAACGGCGCCGGTGATCGCCGCCTGCGGCGTCTGGGCGGATAGCATGGCGCACAGCGCCAGCGGAAGGAAAAGCAAACGGGTCATAACGAGGACTCCTCAGAAGGTGGCCTAATTATATAGCAAGAATCAATGGCAGCCCATGCAAGTGAAGCGGCGGCCATGGCAACCGGCGCAGGTGGCTTTTTCGAGGCCGGAGTTCTTGTTGGTGTGTAAGTCAATAAATCCGGCGACGTGGCTGGCCGGCTGCAAGGTTTTGGCATCCTCCCCATGGCACTGGGCGCAGGAGAACGGCGGGTCGATGCGGTTGTGACACACGAGGCAATCGGCCATGGCCGGGTAGTTGGCCTTGGCCAAGGCGCCGGTAACTTCGGACATACCGCGATGGCAAGCTTGGCAGACGTTCTTACTTTCGAGGGCCTGACGCAGGTCCGGCGCGACGATACCGAGATACTTCTTTGTGTCGATCGCTTTCATTAACTCTTGGGCAATGCCGGGTAACTGCACATGCGTGGCATGGGAGAATTTCACCCAATGCACTGGCCGCGCTTCGGGCTTTGAGATCGCGGTCGACTTAGGGATCGCCGCGTGGCACGGCTGGCAGCTCTTTACTGTGCGCAAGGCTTCGGCATGCGAGAAGCTCTGGGCGGCTAGGGTGGCCGACAGCGTCAGGAGTGAGAGTAGGGCAGGCTTGAGGGCCCGTGTGCCCCACCGCTTGTGCGGTGGGCTAGACGGGGCAGAATGCGGGGGGTTCAGGGTGAGCAAGAAATCACCGGGCTAGTTTTTGTAGGAGATGCGCCAAACCTTGTTTGCCCCGTCGTCGGTAACCAGCAGGCTACCGTCAAGCAATTGCAGAAAGCCGACGGGGCGTCCCCATACTTCGCGCTGCCTGGGCGACAGCATCCAACCGGTGAGGAATTCCTTAGGCGGGCCGGAGGGCTTACCGTCCTTGAAGGGCACGAACATCACGTTGTAGCCAATGCGCTGCGAACGATTCCAACTGCCGTGTTGGGCAATAAATACGCCATTGCGATATTCGGCGGGAAATTGCTTGCCGGTGTAAGGCAGAAAGTCGAGGACCGCGACGTGGGCGCCTAGTACGATATCGGGCACGATCGTCTTGGCCACTAACTCCGGCTTTTCATCGCGGCGCGGATCGGCATTCGGCCCAATGTAAGAGTAGGGCCAGCCGTAAAAGCCGCCTTGCTTAATGGAGGTGAGATAGTCGGGAACTAAGTCGTCGCCTAAACCGTCGCGTTCTTGCACGGCGCTCCAGAGCGTATCGGTGCCGGGGTAGAAGCGAATGCTGGTGGGGTTACGCGTACCGGTGGCGAAGATCTCCTGGCCGGTGCCATCGGCGTTCATCTTCGAGATGGCGGCGCGCATGACGGGCTCGCCGTGGTCGACGTTGCTTTGGGAGCCGACGCCCAGGTAGAGCTTGCCTTTGCTATCGAAAGCGATGGTGCGGGTCCAGTGGCCTTTGCCGAAGTCATTCAGCTTGACGAGTTCCTGGCCGGCGCCGACGGTCAGGGCTTTGGCGTCGTATTTATAGCGCTTGAGCGAGGTGGTTTCGGCGACGTAGAGATAATCTTCGTGGAAGGCGAGGCCATAGGGACGGTCGAGGCCGGTGAGGAGTTCTTTGCGGCCATCGGCGACTTGGTCTTTGTTTTTGTCGAAGAGCAAATAAACCTTGCCGTTCTCGGTGGAGTCGGTGAGCAGGATTTCGCCGGAGGGCCCTTGGAGCATGTAACGAGGGCGGTTGAAGTCGCTGGCGTATTCGGCGATGGTGAAACCGGCCGGCAGGTTGAGCTTGGCGCCATTGGGGCGGTCAATCACCTGGGCGCGATTGGTGGACGACGGGGTGGCGTAGGGGGCGGGTAGCTTGACGGAGGCCATCTGCCAGGCCCAGGCAGCGGCACTGGCGGCCAAGAGAGCAACAGCGAAGATCGACTTTTGCATAAGCCTTGATCTTACCCAATAGAAGGCATCTCCGCATCCGGGTCGACATGCCGCGCCTCAGCGCCCCGGAAGGCCCAGGCGAGCAGCGGCGGCGCGACCACCGTGGTGCCGACGGCCATGAACACAGTGACGGCGTAGAGGCTGGGGCTGACGACGCCCAAGGTGAGCCCCAACTGGGCCACCACCATGCCGACTTCGCCGCGCGGCACCATGCCGACGCCGATGCGGAGGGCATCCTGACGGCCAAAGCGCCAGGCGCCCAGCCCGCAGCCGACGATCTTGGTGAGCACCGCCGCCAGCAGTAGCACCATGGCGAGGAGCAACGTGGCCGGATCGCGCAAAGCGCCGATTTCCAGGTTGAGCCCGATGCCCACCAGGAAGAAGGGCACCAGCAGTTCGGTGGCGCCGCGAGCAAAATCGAGCGCGCGGCCAGAGAGTTGCCCGGCCAGCACGACGCCGGCCAGAAAGGCGCCGACGATCGCCGCCACGCCCGCATACTGGGCCAAGAGCGCCAAGGCAAAGAGCACGGTGATGGCGATGGCGAAGTCCGCTTCGGCGGCTTGCATCGATTCGCGGACGCGGGGCACGGCCCGGGCCATCGCTCGAGACCCGTACTGAATGGCGAGGACGAAGAGGCCGATGGAGAAGAATGTCGTGAGGCCGATGTCCCAAAGATTCAACTGGCCGCGCGACAATCCGCTCACCACGGCGAGGACGATCAAGCCCAGGATGTCATCGATGACGGCGGCCACCAGGATGATGCGGCTGGAGCGAAGGTAAAGCAATCCGCTCTTTTGCAGCACTTGCGCGGTGATGCCGACGCTGGTGGCGACCAAGGCCGCGCCAGCAAAACAGGCCGCGGTTTGCCCGGCACCGGAAAAGGTCAAGATTCCCCAACCGGCGAGGAACGGCAACACGACGCCGCCGGCCGCTACCAGGGTCGCGGGGCCGCCCACCCGCTTCAGTTCGGCGGCGCGCACTTCGAGCCCGACGGTGAAGAGGAGGAACATCACGCCAAGGTCTGAGAGGGAATGTAAGAAGGGATTGGGCGCGATCCATCCGAGAACCGATGGTCCGATGAGTACACCGGCCAGGATCTCGCCCACGAGAGCCGGCAAATGCAGACGGATACAGAGCTCGCCCAAAAGCTTGGCGACGCCGAAAATCAGCAGCATCGCCAGGGGCAAATTGAAATCGCGCGGGGCGTCGGCCGCGGCCAGATAAGGAAGCGCGTCCATCAGTCAAGTCTAGAGGGTAACACTAGGCTTTGGGGGGTCATAAGAATTATCGATTTCCCTCATTGCCTCCATCACACTAGGATTGCATTTATGATTCGCCCCAATCTCATAAGGCCCGGTCTCCTCCGGCCCGGTCTGTTCCAGCTCGGTGCTCTGCTCACCTTGGCGGGCACCGCCCTGGCTCAAACCCCGGCTCCGGCGCAAACCGTCGAGCAGAAAATCACCGCCCTTGAGGCGGCCGTCAAATCCGCGCAGACCTCCGGCGACAATGCCTGGGTGTTGGTCTCTTCGGCCTTGGTGCTGATGATGACAGGCCCCGGCTTGGCGTTGTTTTATGGCGGTCTGGTGCGCAAGAAGAACGTACTATCCGTCTTCATGCAGTGCGTCATCCTGATGGGTTTGGTGTCCGTACTGTGGGCGGTTTTCGGCTACTCGCTGGCCTTCGGCGAAGGTTCGCCCTTCATCGGTGACCTGAGATATTTCCTCCTGCAGGGGGTCGGCGCGGATCCCATGGGCGACTATGCCGCCACCATCCCGCACCAAACCTTTGCCATCTTCCAGATGATGTTCGCGATTATCACGCCGGCCCTCATCTGCGGTGCCTTCGCGGAACGGATGAAGTTTTCGGCGATGCTGCTCTTTATGACGCTGTGGCTGTGCCTGGTATACCTGCCGATGGCCCACATGGTGTGGGGCAAGGGCGGTTTGCTGAATTACTTCCTGGGCGGCACGATCCCTTGTCTTGACTTTGCCGGCGGCACGGTGGTGCATATCACTTCCGGTGTCTCGGCCTTGGTCTGCGCACTGTACTTGGGTAAGCGCGTGGGTTATCCTAACGAGCCGATGAAGCCGCATAGCTTGACGCTGGCCACGGTAGGTGCTTGCCTGCTGTGGGTGGGTTGGTTTGGCTTTAACGCCGGTTCGGCCCTGGGCGCCGGATCGCTGGCCAGCGCCGCCTTCCTGACGACGCACTTGGCCGCCGCGGCCGCTACGCTCAGTTGGACCGCTGCCGAGTGGGTGAAGCACGGTAAGCCCACAGTGCTGGGTGCCATCTCTGGTTGCGTCGCTGGTTTGGTCTGCATCACGCCGGCCGCTGGATTCGTCACTCCTGTCTCCGCGCTCATTATGGGCCTGCTGGTGGGTGTAGTCTGTTTCGTGATGGTAGCGATCGTCAAGAACATGTTGGGCTACGACGATGCCTTGGACGCCTTCGGTGTGCACGGCATTGGCGGCACGTTGGGCGCGATCCTGACGGGTGTCTTCGCCGACAAGAGCGTCAACAGCTTGCTCAACCTCGACAAGGGCAACGCCGCGCAGGTGATGAACCAGGCGATCGGCGTGGCCATCGCCTGGGGCTTGGCCATCGTCGGCACCATTGTCATCCTGAAGATTGTCGACGTCGTAATCGGCGTGCGCGTCAGCCGCGACGAGGAAATCGACGGACTCGATCTTTCGCAACACGGTGAAGACGGCTATAGCTACGAATCGTAAGGCCAGCGGAGAATCACAAACCATGAAAAAGATCGAAGCCATTATTCAACCCTTCAAACTTGAAGAAGTGAAGGAAGCGCTCAAGACGATTGGCGTGGACGGCATGACCATCTCGGAGGTTCGTGGACACGGACGCCAGAAAGGTCATAAAGAGGTTTACCGGGGCCAGGAGTACCAGGTGGACCTGCTGCCCAAGGTGAAGCTCGAGATGGTGATCCCTACGGACCGTCTCGACGAAGTGACGGCCACCATCGTGAAGGCCGCCCGGACCGGTAAAATTGGAGACGGCAAGATCTTCGTCTACGACGTCGTCGAAGCCATCCGGATCCGCAACGATGACCGCAGCGACACCGCCCTTTAGAAACCCTCGTTTCCGCGAACGCCTGCTGGAGGTGGAATCGCAGGTTCGTGACTCTTACGAAACCGCACTAAGCGCTCGCTTCGGCGAGCGCTTGGCGTTGGTAGCCGTGGGCGGCTTCGGCCGCAGTGAGCTGTTCCCCTGCTCCGACATCGACATCCTGGTGTTGGTGGACAAGATTCCGGAGTCCGCCGAAGAGCGCGACGCGATCTCGGTGTTTCAACGCCAATTGTGGGACGCGAGCCTGCGGCTTTCGCAAGGCTTGCGCACGGTGGACGAGTGCGCCCGCTTGGATGAGCTCGACATCGAACGCACCATCAGCTTGCTGGACCGGCGCTATCTGGCCGGCTCCCAGCAGCTTTGGCAGAAGCTGCAGGACCGGCTGCCCAAGTTCCTCGAGTCAAAACGCGCGGTGCTCGATCGCCATATGTGCCGATTGGCTTCCGGGCGCCACCAAAAGTTTCAGCACACCATCTATCACCTGGAGCCCGACTTGAAGGAAGGCCCGGGTGGCCTGCGCGATCTGAATCTTTTGCATTGGCTGCGCGAAGATACGCTCATGCTGGAGCCGTCGCGCGAGTTTTTTTACGAAACGCGTTTTGGCCTGCACGATGCCGCGAAGCGCGATTCGAACGTGCTGACCTTTGATTTTCAGGAGATTTTGGCCGAGAACCCTGACGCGCTGATGCGGGCTTATTACCACCACGCTCGCCTGGTGTTTCGCGCCGCCCAGCGCGCCATTGAACGGCATGAAGGCCCCACCAGCGGCCTGCTTAGCGTCTTTCGCGATTTCCGGACGCGGGTTTCGAACTCCGACTTTACGGTGAATAAGGACCGGGTGCTCTTTCGCGCCCCACGTGGCGTTGCCGATGTGGCGCTGAAGCTGCGGCTGTTTGAGTTTCTCGCCCGGCACGGCCTGCGCCTTTCGGCGGAAGCTGAGGACCGGCTGGTGGCCGGGCGGGTGGCGATGGCCAACAGCCCCCCGCCCTGGTCCTGGTGGCGCGACATGCTGTCGCAGCCGCATGCCGCGGTCGCACTGCGGGCGATGCACGAAACGGGCGCCATGGCGGCGCTGATGCCCGAATGGGAGCATTTGGAGAGCCTGGTAACGCGGGACTTCTACCATCGCTACACCGTGGACGAGCATACGTTGGTGGCGCTCGAGACGCTAGAGAAGTTGCCATCCGCCACCGAGCCGGCCGTTCAGCGCTTCGCCGAGCTATGGACCGAGGCCGAAGGGCTGCCCTTGCTGCGCTTCGCCCTCCTGATGCACGATATCGGCAAGGGCACGGGTAAGGAACACGCTGAGGAGAGCGAGCGTATCGCCCGCGAAGTGCTGGCGCGGTGGGGCGCGCCACCGCTCGAAGCCAAGGCGATTCTCTTCCTGATTGAGCATCACCTCGATCTGTCGACGATTGCCACCTCGCGCGACCTGTCCGATCCCTCCGTCATTGAGGAAGCGGCCCATCGCGTGGAGACGCTGGAGCAATTAAAGATGCTCACCTTGCTCACCTTCGCCGACATCAGCGCCGTGAACCCTTCCACCATGACGACTTGGCGCGCCGAACAGCTTTGGCGCGCCTACCGCACCATTCGCCGCGAACTGACGCGCGAGCTTGGCTCCGACGTCATCCATAGTGCCCCGGGTGAGAGTCCCGCGCTCTCCCACTGGCTCGAAGGCTTCCCCACCCGTTACCTGCGCACCCACACGCCGGCCGACATCGAGCGCCACTTTGCCTTGGCGACTCTAAGCCAAACGCTGGGAGTCGCGGTGGAGTTGCGCAAGCAGCAGGGGGCCTGGGAACTGACGGTCGCCGCGCCGGACCGTCCCGGTGTCTTCGCCGCGCTCGCCGGTGCCTTGGCCAGCTTCGGTTTCAATATCCTGAAGGTAGAGGCCTTCGCCAATACCCAGGGCCGCCTGCTCGATCTCTTCCATTTCGCCGACCCATTGCGTACGCTCGACTTGAACCCTTCAGAAGTGGACACGGTGCGCAAGCGCGCCACCCAGGCCGCGAAGGGTGAACTCGACGTGCCGCGCCTGCTGAAGTCGCGACCGAAGCCGAAAACGCGGATGAAATTGACACCCGTGGTGGAGGTGAGTTCGCGGGAGACTGCCAAGTCGACCTTGGTGGAGATCGTGAGCGAGGACCGGCCGGGGCTGCTGTATGATTTGGCGTCGGCCATCAATGAGCAGGGCTGCAGCATCGACGTGGTGCTGATCGATACGGAAGCCACCAAGGCGCTCGATGTCTTCTACGTCACTAAAAACGGCGCGCCGCTCTCCGCGGACGAGCAAAGCCGATTAACCAACGCCCTCGAAGCGGCAGTTCGCCCGGCTTAGCTTGACACTTTGTCCCCTCGCGTGGGCAAATTGTCCGCTCCGAACTGGCTCGACTACGCCCAACCTTTATGACTTGGCGCTCTCCGCCCAGGGCGAAAAGTAGGCCGCGGGAACCCGGAGTGCCTCCGAATTTTCGGGACGCGGTCTACGCCTTGCCGGATGACCGCCGGGGGATGCGAAAAAGGCGGTATTCTGATGGGCATGCCGTCGAAGTCCACGCTCCTGGCGCTCGCGTGCGCCGTGCCGTTTCTGGTGAACGGGCAACCCGCCGACCCCGGCTACAGCAGTAAGATCAAGCAGTTCACCACGGACCCCCAATTTTTGACCGAGTTGGTGGACCACTTACCGGCGTCGTCCACCGTGCCGACGCCGGAAAAGTTTTTGGGGCATATCGCCGGCGCGCCGGACCATCTGACTTATGCCGCCGACGTCCATCGTTACTTTCGCGAGGTGGAGAAGGCGACGAAGCGGGTGCGGGTGATTTCGCTCGGCAAGAGTGAGGAGGGCCGGGAGACGATTCTGGCCTTGATCTCCGACGAAGCCAATCTCGGCCGTCTGGACCGCCTGAAGGAGATTACCGCCCGGCTGGCCGATCCGCGCAAGATCAGCGACGCCGATGCCAAGGCACTGATCACGGAAGGTCTGCCCTTTTATTGGATGACCGGCAGCCTGCATTCGCCCGAAACCGGGTCGCCCGAAATGCTGATGGAACTGGTGTATCGGCTGGCGGTGGAGGATACGCCGTTAATACGGAATATTCGTCAGAATGCGGTAGTGATGATGACGCCGGTGACCGAAGTAGATGGCCGCGAGCGCATGGTGGACCTATACCGCTGGCGCAAGGCTAACCCCAATAAAGTCGCGCCACCGTTACTTTACTGGGGTAAGTACGTGGCGCATGATAACAACCGCGATGGGATGTCGCTGTCGTTAAATTTGAGCCAGATGGTGATGAAGACGTTTTTTAACTATCACCCGCAGGTGATGCACGACTTACACGAGAGCGTGCCCTATCTCTATATCTCCACCGGCATGGGACCTTATAACGCCTGGATTGATCCAATTGTGGTCAACGAATGGCAGAAATTGGCTTACAACGAGATTGAAGAATTGACCAAGCGCGGCGTGCCCGGCGTGTGGACCCATGGCTTTTACGACGGTTGGGCGGCCAATTACATGTTTATGGCCGCGCAAGGGCATAACTCCATCGGGCGCTTTTACGAAACTTTTGGCAACGGCGGCGCCGACACGCGTGACCGTACTTTGCCCGGCTCCAGCACCAGCCGCACTTGGTTCCGTCCCAATCCGCCGTTTGAGAAGGTGCGCTGGTCGATGCGGAATAATGTGAACTTACAGCAGAGCGGCTTGTTGATCGCCATGAACTACGTGGCTAATAATAAGGTTACGTTCCTTGAAAACTTCTATCTGAAGAGCCAGCGCAGCGTGCAGAAAGCGGCCAAGGAGGGTCCGGCGGCTTATGTGATTCCGGGGAATGACCCGCGGCCGGGCCAAGTGGCGGGGTTAGTGAACTTACTGCGGGCGCAAGGCGTGGAAGTCCACCGGCTTACCGAAACGGTGGGCGGCAATGGGGAGGGCAGTTACGTAATTCGCATGGACCAGCCCTATAGCCGGCAAGCGGACATGTTACTCGACACCCAGTATTACAACGCGAGCGACCCGCGCCCATATGACGATACCGGCTGGACGTTGGGCGCGTTGCGGAATATTCAAACGGTAAGGGTGACGGATCCCACGATCTTGAAGGCTTCGATGACCTTAGTCACCGAGCCGCCCAAAGCGAGTTACAAGATGGTGGGCGACGCCGCCCCGGCTGGTTTCTTAATCGCGCACAACGCCGATGTGGAACTCATGCAATTCCGGGTGCGCTTGAAAGACATTAAGATGCAGGCGCTCGAAGAGACCTTCCGCTTCTCGGGCCAGGAGTTCGCGCCCGGTGCGTTCCTGATCCGGACGGCAGGCAACCCCAGCGATCTGCGCGCCCGCGTCGAGCGTGAGGCCCGTGACCTCGGCCTTACCGTCTACGCCTTGGCCGAGTTACCCAAGGTGGCGAGCCACGAACTCGCGATGCCGCGCATCGCGCTGGTGCACACTTGGCTCAACACGCAGAGCGAGGGCTGGTATCGCATGGAGTTCGACCGCTTGGGGATTCCGTACGATTACGTCTCCGACCATGCCTTGCGCAATGCGAACCTGCGCGCCAAGTGGGACGTGATTATTCTGGGGCCGGTGGGTGCCTCAGCCCAACGGCTGGTGAATGGCATCCCGCTGCATAATGCGGAGCCGATTCCGTGGAAGGCGTCGGCCCTGACGCCGAACTTCGGCACCGGGCCCGACCAAACCGACGACATCCGGGGCGGTATGGGCCTGGAGGGCGTGCAGAACATCGCTAAGTTTGTGGAAGCCGGCGGGCTGTTCGTCACGGTGGCCGGCAATGCTTCGTTGCCGATCGACTACGGACTGATCGATGGCGTCACCATCCAAGCGACGCCGACCCTGAACGCGCGGGGCAGCGTGCTCCGCTCGCGCATCGCCGACGAGTTGAGCCCGATCGCTTATGGCTACGGCCGCACCTTGCCGGTGTACTTTAATCAGGCGCCGGTCTTTAACGTCCGCGTGACTGGGTTGCCTTCCGAAGGGCCCGAAGCGCCCGCCGCTGGACGCCCCACGGGCCGCGGGTCAGTCACCGATCCGGACGTACCCCAAGGCAGGCCCTACGTCGCACCGCAGCCGCGCCCCGTTCCGCCGCCGCCGGGAGAAGAGGCGCCGGCTTCGGCCGAAATGCTGGAGCAGATGCGCGCTTATGTGTTGCCCGAAAGCCAACGGCCGCGGGTCGTTTTGCGCTTCGCTGACGAGCCCAATTTGCTGGTTTCCGGCATGTTGACGGGCGGACGGGAACTGGCCTCGAAGCCCGCCGTGGTCGATGTGCCGCGGGGCCAAGGCCACTTTTTGCTTTTCGCCAATAACCCCATGTGGCGCCATCAGACGCAGGGTAGCTTCTTCTTGCTGTTCAATGCGCTGTTGAATTTCAACAACTTAGACGCGGGCCGCAACAAAGGTGCGCGCCGGGCCGCGGTTGGTCTCAACGCAAACGACCTGGGAGACGTCTATCCCTAATGATGCGGTTGATTGCGTGGTTTACGTTTCCTGGGGCCCTGCTTGGCGCGGAGTTGGCGGTTCTCGCGAACGGCTTCTCGCTCCGCGTCGACCGGCACGAACTACAGGGCCGGGAAGTGGTGCTTTACACGGCCCAAGGCATCACGCGCCTGCCCGCTGACCAGGTGCTGGAATTTGAGCCGATTGCGGACGTTCCGACGATGGCCGCCGTGGCCGCGCCTTCCCCCAAACCGGAACTGCCGCCCCAGCCGGCGGCCACCCCCGTCCAACTAGTGGAACGGGCGGCCGAAAAGCATGGCTTGCCGCCCGAGTTTGTGAAGCTGGTGGCGCGGGCCGAATCCGCATTCAATCCCCTGGCGCTGTCGCCCAAGGGAGCCATCGGCCTGATGCAATTGATGCCCGCCACCGCCGCCGCCCTTAATGTGGATCCGCACGACGCCGAGCAAAACGCCGAAGCCGGCGCGCGGCTTTTGAAGGACTTACTGCTCCAATATCAGAATCAGCCGGACCAACTGCGCCGCGCCCTGGCCGCCTACAACGCGGGCCCCGGCGCGGTGGCCAAGTACAACGGCGTGCCGCCGTATCGCGAAACGCAATTGTATGTCGACAAGATTGTCGGACAGTACAAACGGACACTCGCACCGTAAGTTACTTGGTTAGGACGAAGTGGTCGACTTCGCGGCCGGTGGAATCAAGCTGTTTGAAATCGAGCTTCTTACCCGTCACTTCGATCCACGAAAATGAGTTGACGTCTGAGACGAACTTTGTGGTGAAACTTTGCCAACTGGGAAGATCGTCGCCCTGCTTGGGGTCGTAAAGGCCCGCTCCACCCGCTCCGGTGACGATGTAGATGGGCGATTTCGTTTTGGTTTTCGTGACGCCATCGAATTCCCGATCGAACTGGAATTCTCCCGGAACTACCCCCAGCTTCGGGGCGTTGGCCGCCACTTTGAAGGTGAGCGGGTAAGTACGTTGGTAATTGTGGACGTGACCAGCAAATACCAGGTCGACATGGTATTTCTCCATTAAGTCTGCTACCCAGCGGGGATGCTGCTCCTTAAAGTGGGCCTTGGAGGAGTTAAAGGCCGGCTGGTGCATAGTGACGAATCGCCAGGTGGCCGATTGAGCGGCCTTGAGGTCGCTCTCGAGCCATTCGCGCAACTTGGGCGCGGACCAATCGAGATAAGTATTCATGTCGAGCGCCACCCAGTGGGCGTTGCCGTAGTCGAAGGAGAAGGAGCCCATGCGCTTGATGGAGTCGCCGGCTCCGGTAAGGACGGCCTGAATATCGGCGGCATCGCCCTCGAACTTACGGGGCTGGCCAGCGGCTTCGACGTCGGGGCCGTTCAGGGGCTGGGTCCAATAGTAGTAGTAAGCCAACGCATCGGGGTATTTGGTTAAATCCGAAGTCGCGGTATCGTGATTGCCCACCACGCCGATCATCGGGCGTTGACGCAGCAAGGGCACCGCTTCGCTGTTGTAAATGGGGAAGTGTTTCTCTCGATATTCGCTGATGCGGCCGCGGCCATAGACGATATCGCCGGTAACCTGGACAAAGTCCGGCATGAGGCGAGTAACTTGTTTAGCAACGGCTTTCTGCGGCGCGTTATTCTGGCCACTATCGCCGAAGACGACAAACTTATAGCTCTGAGCCGCTGTCTTGCGGGCCAGACCGCGGCTGGTGAAGACCACCGTGCCGTCGCGCGACACTTCGTAGTCGAATTCAAGGCCGGGCTTTAAGCCTTTCAACTCCGCGGTATAAACCAGGTGCGGCGCAATTTCCCGCACGGCGATCCGGCGGTGAGTGACGCCCGCGGCCGGCACCCACTTCGTGCCGCCGGCCGGTTTTACCCGCACCTCGAACTTGGGCGCCACATCTGGCGCGTCCGGCGTGTGCCACATCAGCGAGAGCTTCGTGGCATCGTTGGCGGAGGCGCCCAGTTGCAGATATGGTGCCGTGATGAAGGTGTCGGCACCGAAGGACAGAGTGGAGAAGAGTAGGATAGCGAGCAGAGATTTTGGCATTCTTTTAGATTACAACTCGCGGATGACAATTCCGCGAAATTCCACCTGAATCGGCGGCCCGGAGTGAACCTGAAGCGCAATAAAGCCGCGGCGGAGCAGACCGGGCTCGTTCTCGACGTAGTGGACAGTCCGAATGCCGTTCAGATATATGGAGATGAAGTTGCCATCGGCCCGCACGACGTACTGATTCCAGCCGGAGGGATTGAGCGACGCGATGGCTAAGGCCGGCGGCGCCTGCAAGACCTTCTTCCTCCGGGACTCATCGTAGAGCACGCCCCAGTACTGCGGCCCGATATCGGCCTGGTAGCCCGAAACCTCGTGCGAATCCGGCACGGGCACGCTGCGAAACTGGACGCCCGAATTGCCCTCGCCATTGCGCAGTCGAAACTCGAGCTTGAGCTCGAAGTTGTCATAAAGCGCGCGCGTGCGAAGGAAGTCGTTGTATTTCTGCCCCTCGTGACGGCCGGTGATGACGCCGTTGGCGGCGCTCCAACAGGAGGCCGTATCGACGATGAAATCGCTGAGGTCGCGTTCGTTCCAAAGGGGCTTCCATTCGGAGGGCTTGGCCGTGGCGAGCACGGTCTCACCAGTCTGGTAAGCGCGGTTGCCCAGGTGGGCGGCGTTGGCGGCGGCGACGGCGCTCACCACATCGGAGGCAGGCGTTTGCCGATTGCGGATGCAGGCGAGGAAGTTCTGGATATGCGGCAAGGTGCCATCGACCGCCGCCTTGGCGGTGCGCGCCGGCGTGGGGCGTACGGTCTTCTGGGTGCGGATGTCGGCTTCGGTGTAGAGCTGGTAACCGGAGCGATCGAGCCGTAAGGTGGCTTTGTCGCCACGAAAGACCATGCCGCCGTCTTCGAAGCCTTGGGCGAGCGTACTGTCGTAGGTGCTGACGAAGCCTTTGGAGTATTTGTAAGCGGCGGTTAGGGTATCGGGGCACTCCCAGTCCTTAAAGTAAGTGTTGCCGCCGGAGGCCTGGGCAGTAATGGGCTGGTAATCATCCATCAGCCAATGAATGGTATCTACCCAGTGCGAGTAAAGGTCAGTCAGGGTGCCGTTGCCATAATCCCAAAACCAGCGCCAGCGGCGGTAGCGCAATTCGTCGGGCTCGCGCGGCGTGGCGTTACCGAGCCAAGCCTTCCAGTCGATGCCATTGAGGCCGAATTCGGTAGTGGAGAGCGGCCGATTGTAATTCTGATACCAGTAACTCTGCACTAAGGGAATGCGGCCCAATTCACCGCTCTGCACGATCTGGCGCGCGGCTTGAATATGCGGATAACTGCGTTGCTGATAACCGACCTGGACGACGCGGTTCGACTGCTTGACGGCGTCAATGGCAATGGCGCCTTCCTCCAGGGAATGAGTAAGTGGCTTTTCAATATAGACGTCCTTTCCGGCGCTGATGGCGGCGAGTAACATGGGGACGTGCCAGTGGTCCGGTGCGCCGATGATGACGGCGTCGATGCTGGCGTCGGCGAGAATCCGGCGGAAGTCGGCTACTTCGCGGGCAGCGGGGGCAAGGGTCGCCTTGGCTTTGGCCATACGCAGCGGGTAGACGTCGCTGACAGCGGCGAACTCGCAGCCGCCGGCCTGGTTGGCGAGCCGCATCAAGTATTGGCAGCGGCCACCGGTGCCGATGGCCCCGAGGCGAATGCGGTCGTTAGCGCCGAGGATGCGTTGGTAGGAAGCGGCGGTGAGGGCGGCGGTGTGAGCGAAGTTACGGCGAGTCATCGCTCGTTATTATATGGCCTCGTGCTGAGCCGAAACGGGGCGAGACTGGCGGCCGTGAGAAACCGGACGGCCGAAGATCTCGTCAAGTTTGAATTTCACGCGGCAACGATGGTGGGCAGATCCACAAAGCGAACGCGGGTCATCTCCGCGCCGTAGGCCGAAGCGGCCAA
>JBBQQS010000050.1:0-16817 GCA_038215525.1 Bryobacterales bacterium | reverse complement strand
AAGTATACGTCGAAGCCATGGTGGATGGGGTTGAACTGCGTTTCGCGGCCCAGGTGCCATTTGCCGTGGATGGCCGTGCGGTAACCGGCGTTCTTGAGCAGGCGAGGAAGCGTAGTGTGCTTGGGGTCCAAGCCGAGGTTGACGTCCGTGGGCACCAACGCCCATTCGAGGCCCTTGCCATAGCGTTGCTGATAGCGGCCGGTCATCAGGCCGCAGCGCGTGGGCGTGCACACCGGGCCATTCGAGTAGCAATCGGTCAGCTTCACACCTTCGCGTGCCAGGCGATCGATGTGCGGCGTGCGGATATCTTTGGCGCCGTAGCAACTCAAGTCCGCCCAGCCCATGTCGTCAGAGAGGAAGACGACGACGTTGGGGCGCTCGCTGGCCTGGGCCGTTAAAGAGGCCCTCAAAGAGGCCGTTAAAGAGAAAGTGCTCAAAAGAAATGTGCGGCGGTCCATTAGGCGATCACCTTTACGGGCGGGTTCTTCTTGAGCATCGCTTCCCATTCGTTGGTGAGATTCTCAAGCTCTTTGGCCAGTTGCGGATGCTGGTAGGCGAGGTCGTTGCGTTCGCCGGGGTCGACGCTGAGGTCGTACAGTTGGTTGAACTCAGAGTCCGAAATCCACTTCCACTTGCCGCGGCGGCAGGCGCGCTGCCTCCGGTCGGCGCGGTTGATGCGCCAAAAGAAGGTGCGCTCCTCCACCGGCTTCTGGCCCGTAATCACCGGCAGCAGCGTACGGCCATCGAGCGGCTGTTGCTTGTCGATGGCGATGCCGCAGGCGTCGGCAATCGTCGCCATCAGGTCCATCGACATCGCGGGTTGCGCGCTCACTTTCCCCTTGGGCAATCGCTTCGGCCAACGCAGGATGCCCGGCACGCGGATGCCACCCTCCCAAAGCGTCGCCTTGTGGTGGAAGAAGGGCCGATTGTCAGAGAGCCGCTCGCCGCCGTTGTCGTTGGTGAAGATGACGAGGGTATCGTCGAGGACGCCTTTGGCCGCCAGCTTGGCGAGCATCTGGCCAATCGCCGCGTCGATGGCTTCGAGCATCGGCTTATAGTCCTTCTCCCGCGAGCCTTCGAGCCAAGTGGGCCGCGTGCGAATATCGCCAGGGCGGCCCGGCGCTTGGAAGGGCCAGTGGACCGAATTGAAAGGCACGTACGCGAAGAACGGCTTCTCTGCGTGGGCCTCAAGGAAACGCAGCGCGCGGTCGCGGATCAGTTCGGTGGAGTAGCCTTCCGCCTTGATGGGCGTCGTGTTCTCGTACCAGTCCTCTTCGTTGTTGATTTCCTTGTGCGAATAATGGTCGACGTTGCCGCTCAAGAGGCCATAGAACTCGTCGAAGCCATGGCGATTAGGGCCCACGTCGGGCTCATAGCCCAAGTGCCATTTACCGAACATGCCCGTAGCGTAGCCGGCCTGCTTCAGATAGGAAGCGATCGTGTGATTTTGGGCCGAAAGGCCATAGCCCTTCTGGCCGGGTGACAGGGCCCACTCGAGTCCAAAGCGCTGCTGGTAGCGGCCGGTGAGCAGCCCGCAGCGCGTTGGCGTGCACACGGGGCCATTCGAGTAGCAGTCGGTCAGGCGGACGCCTTCGCGGGCCAGCCGGTCGATGTGGGGCGTAAAGATATCCTTGGCGCCATAGCAGCCCACGTCGGCATAGCCCATGTCGTCGATCAAGATCAGCAGGACATTGGGCGGCTTCGGGGACTGCGCGAAGACCGCCGCGGCGGTCGCGCCCAGGAATTGGCGGCGATGGATCATTGCCAGCATCGTATCGCACTCAGGTTTCGGCCATCGCCCTCCCACCGGCTAGCAGGCAAGTTTCGGGCTACGATAGCTGCATGATCGCCTATCTGTTCTGGCATACGCCGCGCACCGGTGTTGACGAAGTGGTTTACGCCGCGAAGCTGGTGCGTTTTCAGGAAGAGTTGGAGCAGTTGAATCCCGGCGACTCGGGTCTCGCGAGCGATCCGGCAGCCTACCGTCTGGACGCCGTACCCTGGAGCCCCGCCGCCCGGCCCGTCTACCTGGACCTTTATCTGATGAATTCCACCGCCCAGATGGAGTTACTCAACAGCGCTGCCGTCACCGGTACGCTCGTGCAGCCGCACGCCGAGATCGCGGCGCTGTACGGATCCGGCGTGGGGAGCTTGTATGGCATCCGGGCCGGCGCGGTGGAAGCGTCCACCGATAGCTATTGGTTCTCCAAGCCCGCGGGGATGAGCTACGCCGAATTGGACACCGCGCTCGCGCCGCTGCTGTCGAGCGGCGTGGCCCTGCTCCGCCGCATGATGGTGCTGGGCCCGTCGTCCGAGTTCGGCCTCTTGTCGCCACAGCCGGTCACCCTGCCGGCCCCTTTCGTCGCTGAGCATCGCGTGCTCACCTCGCTCTAGCTTTTCAATCGAACCCCACCAACCCCACCTTGCCCGCCACCACCTCCACCGGGCGCGACACCTTCCGCTCTCCGCCCCACTCCACCAACGCCACATACCGCCCCGCCGGTAGATCCACCGCGCCAAAGAAGCCACTGCCGTCGGTCGCCGTGATGAACGCCACCTGCCCCTGTTCGTTGTACAAGGCAACCTCCGCGCTATCCACCGCGCCCGCAAACCCCATCAAGTGCCCGCGCGCCGGCGCTACCTTCCAGGCGAGCGCCGGAATTGTCGCGGGCTCGAAGAATATGCCCTCCGGCTTCGTCAACGCCGCCGCCAACTCCGCCAAACCCCGCACCGGATTCTCCTCTACTGCCCCATCCGGCACCGCCAGCGAAAACATCGCCACCCCCAGCAACGGCGGCGCCAGCGCGCTCTCGATCTGCCTCACCGTTCCCTCGACGGAATTCAAGTAAATTCCCAAACCCATCAGCGCCCCCCGCGAATATCGGTGATTCCGCGTCCAGTCGTTCCACTGCCGATACCAGGCGGCCTGTTGCGGAATATGCTCCCGCTTGTAGTTCATCGGAATCGCCAGATCCAAAATGCCCTCCTCCGTCCAAGCGCGCCAATCCTGATAGACCCGCCAATACGCATCGGCCGACTTCCAGGCCGCCTCGCTCGCCGGGCCATCCCCAAAAGCAATCAGCGCCGCCGAAATCGTCAGTTGCGGCCGCAGGGCGATGGCCTGCAAGTAAATACGCCGCACTAAGTTCGTCACTTGATCCCGCCGCCATTGGCTCCAGCGTTCATCGCCGGGCGCGGGAGAGGGCGTATCCGGGGCGAGGCCGTACTTCGCCTGGAACCGCGCGACGCTTACCGCGTTGTAGCCGATATTCGCGCCCGTCGCCACCGATTGTCCCGCCACCGTAAATTCCGGGTACCGAATCCGATCTAAATGTAATCCATCCAGGTTGTAATTGCGCACTAAGTGCAGTAACACTTCCACCGTGTAAGTGGCCGCCTCGGGATGGCCAAAGTCGAGCCAGAAGTCTGCCCCAAATCGATGCCCCTGAAAACTAATGCCCGCCGTGCCATCGGGAAGCAGAGATCGCGTCAGCCAGTTATTCGGCCCCGCCTCAATCCGGCCCGTCGTAGCATCGAAGCCGCCATGACGATTGAAGACATGGTTGGGAGAAGTGGGTGCACCGAGCGTCGCCGACGCGGGGAAGGTCGGGTTCTTATTCCAGATCGCGCCCAGGATGACGAAGGCATGCATCTCCATCTGCTGGGCATGGGCCTCTTGGATCAGATCGAGCAGCGGATCGAAGCGGGCCTCGATCGGGACAAAGTCCGGCGGCGGCTCGAGCGAATTCAAGTACCACGCATCTCCCCGCCGCCGCACCTGCGCAAAGATTACATTCGCCTGCGCCGACTTTGCGCCTCGCACCACTGCCACGACATCGGCATGGGAGTTCAGATTGCTGTTGAACGTATCTACCCAGAAGCCCCGATACTCCGTCCGCGTCGCCGCCGTCAGGGTTAGGGTGAAGAGCATGCCGAGCCAAAAGCGCATTTCTCGGGTATAGCATGGATTGCGCCTAATCGCGCTTCGGCTGCGCTATTTGGCGCGTTCGGAAGACCCGGTAAATGGCCAGAATCACCGTCGCCCCCAACACCGAAAGGATCCAGCCCTCTGCCCGGTCCGGCATCCCGGACGCCACCTTCGTATGTACCCATCCACCCAGCAAGGCCCCGCCAATCCCCAGCAAGATCGTGACGAAGATGCCTCCCGGGTCCTTCCCCGGCATGATCAGCTTTGCCGCTACGCCGACGATGAGTCCGAAGAGGATGGAACCCAGTAACTCAATATCCATGCCGTGGGTGGAGCACGTTCGTTGCCAGTTCCGTCAGGTCGTCGCAAGGCGGGCTAGATCGCGCGCGTCGTGCAAAATTCGCAAGATCTCAACCACCCGTCCATCGAAGCGGTACAGGAGGAAATGGCGGGGATCCTTCACGCGAACTCCAGTTGTCTTCTGGCGGCTCAGCGAAATGTGATAAGTTCGCGAGCCCTTCAGAAAAGCTCTCTGCATTGAGCCGGGCCGCTCGGGTACTTCAGAGATATCCCGCAAAGCCTGCTTCAAAAGGGCGTCATAACGTAGGGCGGCTGACTCGCCAAACTCTTTCGCCGTCCACTCAAGGATATCGATCAAGTCGCGCCGGGCCGAGCGCGCCAGCCGAACCTGATGGCTACCCACGCCCGTTAGAGACTTCTCGGCGAAGTTGATCGATAAACTCGTCAATCTCCTCCCCGGAGTTTAAGGTCACATAATCGCCGCGCTCAATGTCGTCGATGCCTTCCTGCACCGCACTGCGCATCCACTCCACCTTGGCCTGCTCGCTCTCCTCCATCAGACTCAACGCTTCCCGCACCGCGTCGCTGGCATCGGTGAAGCGGCCGGAAGCGATGCCCTCGTCGATATACTGGTCGAGGTGGTCAGGTAGGGTGACGTTGCGGGTCGACATGGCTTATCCAAACAAACCCATCAGCTCCCGGCTCGCGCTCGGGAAGGTTTTGAGTTGCGCGCCAAAGGCCTGGTTGGCCACCGCCAGGTACAGGTCCCCGATGGTACCCGTGTGCCGCGTATGCCGGCCGGTGGCGAGGCCTCCCGCGTGTCCGGCGACGATCACCGAAAGGCCGTTGTTCTTGTGGTCATTCGCTTCGGCATGTTCATGCACAAAGACAATGCTCGTATGGTCGAGTAAGTTGCCGTCGCCTTCGGGCGTCGCCTTCAACTTACCCACTAAATAGGCAAATTCTTCCACGTGCCAGCGGCAGATATCGCGCATAATCCTTTGCCCGTCGGCGCCGCCGGGGGCTTTGCCGTCCTGGTGCGTATAATCATGATGCCGCGCGGCCGTGTAACCCAGCCAAGGGAAACGAGTCAACCCTTGGCACTTGGTCAACATATAAGACGCGACCTTTGTCTGCCCGCTCGCCAGCGCATGCACGAGTAAGTCGCTTTGGATTTTGGCGATCCGCGGCCAATCCTTCATGTCGCCGTCAAACTGTGGCTCATCCACCTTGCGATAATTGGGCGGCAAGCTGGCAATCGCCCGTTCCACATCGCGCACCGATGCCAGGTGCTCATCCACGCGCAGACTATCTTCTTTGCCTAGCGACTGCTTCAACGTCGCCGCGTCGGCCTGGACGGCATCGAGCACGCTCCGCTTGCGGGCCACCCAGCCGGCATCGCGCGCGCCAAACAAGCGGTCGAACAACTTATGCGGCAGCATCTCCGGCGGTAAGGCCCGATCATGCCCGGCCCAACTCATATTGCGCTGAATGCTCTCGCCAAAGCTCTCCTGCGAAACGCCGATTTGCAACGAGCGGAAGCGCGTATCGCCGGCAACTTTGCCCGCAATCACCTGATCCGCCGAAGCTCCGCCGGCGCCACGGCCGGTGAACGAAGTGCCGGTCATCAACGCCGACATCGACCGGTGATGGTCATTGCCCGGCCCCGGCAGGCGCGCGGCCGGATTGTCGAGGCCGGTGATAATGTGGATGTCGTCGCGAAAGTTGGCCAGTGGCGCCAAGCAAGGCGTCAGTGTAAAGTCGCGGCCCGTCTCCGTCGGGATCCAGTAGCGTTCCACGACGCCGTTGCCGTTAAACCACAGCACAAAGCGATTCGGCGGTGTCGCCTTGGCCGCCGCGTAGGCCGTGCCCTGCGAGTTGAACATCGCCACCAACGGCGGCAGGCCCACCGTGATGGGTGCACCCATGACGGAAAAGCCCTGCAGCAGCAGGCGGCGAGAGACGGCGCGATCTTTGGTATGTACGGAGGCCATATAAACTTATTTCCTAGTCACCGTCGTTGGCGTCGGCGCCGGCGGCGGGTAAGTGGTCCACTTCACGAGCGACACGAGCAGTTCCGGAAACTGAAAACCCGAGGCCCGAAATTCCTGCGCGGCGCGCTCAAGTGCTGCCGAATCCGCGGCCGCCTCATGTCGGCCCATCAAATAACGAAAAGCCTGCTTCACTACGCACTCCTGGCACTGCGCGCTACCCGCTAAGATTTTACCGAGTTCCCGCGGCGAATTGAAGGGGGCGCTGGTGCCATTGGTACTGACGAGCCCGGCCACCCAGCCCGACGTGTCCAGCTCCAGGTCGAAGTTGGCCGGCTCATCCTTGCTGTTGCGTTCAGGCTGCACCGTCACATGCAGCTTCTCGCGCCGCGCCCCGATGGCGTCGAACTTTTCGAGGCCAAAGCCAATCGGGTCAATCAACGTATGACAACTTGCGCAACTGGGGCTGCTCAGGTGTATCCCCAAGCGTTCCCGCGTCGTCACCGGCTTTTCCTTGGTGATCGGTGGCAGATTCGTGCTCACCCCCGGCGGTGGCTGCGGCACTTCCTGACACAGAAACTGTTCGCGCACGAACAGTCCGCGCGCCGTAGGGGATGTTTCGGCGGGCTTACTCGTGGTCGTCAGGAAACTCGCGTGGCCCAGCACGCCAGCCCGTTCCGTCGCCCCGGGCAACTCTACCTTGGTATATTCGTCCGACGGGGCAGTAACTCCGTAAAGCTTGGCTAAGTCCGAATTTAAGTAACTGTAAGTGGCCGAAAAGAATTCCATAAAGTTACCGCGTTGCCAGATCAGAGCCTCCGCCAACCGCCGGCTCTCTTCCGCCATCGCCACCGTCAATTCGGGAGTAAATTGCGGAAACTGCCGCCGCTCCCGGATCGTGCCATTCAGCCGATCGAGCCGCAGCCAATCCACCAGAAACTCCTTCACCGCGTCATGGGCTTTCTCTGAAGCCAGCAACCGGCGCGCCTGTTTCTCCACCCCTGCTGGTGAAGCGAGCTCACCCTTAGCCGCGGCATTCAGCAAGGCCTCATCCGGCGTTGAGTTCCAGAGCGCATACGCCAGCTTCGAGGCCACCTCATACCCTTGCAACGACGCGGCCACTCCATGCTCCACGCGCATCAGAAACGAAGGCGATTGTAGCATCGCTTCCAAAGCCAACTGCGCACCCGCGTAGAAATTCTTCTCGGAGGCGAAAAGCTTCTGGTACCTAGTCAACTCAATTGCCGTCAACGGGCGGCGAAACGCGCGGCGGCCGAATTCCTTCAAGAACCGGTCGCGGCAGAGTAAGTCCTGCGACTTACAGGGGATCAGATTTCGCGAGTCGCCCGTCCGAAAGGCCTGACGCGACAACTTCTCCGCGGCGCTGCTATAGGCCTCGGTCAACATCGGCGAAGCATTCTGCCCCGGATACTGATTGCGAAAGCCGTTGATAAAGTCTTCGGGCGGGAAAGAATCAGCCAGGCGCGACGAGTCGCCGAGTAAGTCGCGCATAGTGTTGTTGTACTGCGCATGCGTCAGGCGGCGCAATGCCCGCTTCGCCGGCCCGGCCTCGCTCGCCGCGGCCTTCACTTGCAGCGTAGCCAGATCCGCCGTGGCCAAATACTCCACCCACTCGCGCAATACCTTCTCGTCGACACTGCCCGGTTCAATCCGCTTGCCGCCGGCATGCGCCACCCGCTGCGTTGGCTTGGCCAATAACAAAGACTTCCCCGGCTCCTGCCGGTTCACCAGCACATACAAAGACTTCCCGAACGCCTCCGTCGGTGCATGCTCCTCCGGAAACTTCAGCCGCGTGCCCGACGCGACACCATTCGGGTTGTGGCAACCGGCGCAACCCCCGCGCGACAGCACCGGCGCGACATCGCGCGCAAAATCGGCGGCAGAAAGCACGAAAGGAAAGAGCGCGAGCAAGGCGATGCGCATCCCTCAATTATAAGGCCTTAATGACGCAGCCGAGCGGGCTTTAGCGTCCAAGCTTGTAGCCGCCCCAGTTCCAGCAACGCTGACCCATCGAAGCCCTCCGGATGAATCACCCAGTCAAACGTCTTCTTCCCGTCTTTCGCGATATGGCGCTCAAAGGCCAACTTTCCTTCGCGCACCGGTACCGCCGCCGCGCCGTCGTCGTAAGCCAGCATCGTTGCAAAGTCCCCCAGCGATAGAGTCGAGGTGTCCACAAATACGTGCGACGGCAGGCGGCCGGTTTGTTCGATATACTCCACGGCCTGGCGCTTGGCGTAATCAAACTTCACCCGCGTCACCGCCGCGCTCACCGTGGTCGGCACCCTTTCAGACGGGCCATCTACATGGCGCGGCGCCACGCCAAGCAGCGCGAGCAGCAGGTCCGCCGCCGAGTGCGCCCCCACCATGTCAATCGCGATCCGGAACTGTTCGCGCGCCTGGGCCGCCGTGGGCCGCGTGACGGGGTCGGCCAGCAGGCCCGGCAAGTCGCGCGCGGTGACAAAACGGATGCCCGGCGTCTGCTTCACATGGCGCACGAAGTCCAAAAAGATGCGATAGGCCTGCGCCGTCGCTTCCGGAGTGCGAGCTTGGGGCATTTTGTAATCGGCCGGCGCCGTATAGCGCCCATGCCGGAAATTCACGCCGTCCCAGAACTCGGTCGTCACCCATTCGGTGGGGTGGTAATAACTCTGGATAAACCCCGGCCCGCCCCGCTGGCGCAATTCGGCCACGGCGGCGTCGAATTTGCGGATCCCTTCCTCCAGGTCCTCCGCCCGGTTCAAGTTGGCGCGCGGCGAGAATTGCCTCAGGTTCAGCACATGCAGAATGCCGCTGTACCAGAACGGTTGCTGATTCAGCCCCACCTGGCTCGCCTCATCCATGTACGCCGGGATCCCCATCTTGCGCAACGCCGGCAAGCTCTGCGGACCCCAACTATTCCCCGGTTGGCCATAGCAACTCAGCGTCTGGCCGAAAATCCGCGCCACATCCCGCGCGCCCGGCCCCTCCCGCCGTTCGAACTCCGCCGCGCCTTCCAGCCACCCCAGCGGACGCAAATAGACCGAAGGCGACGGCGGAATGGAGTGGTTGTTCGAGTGATACCCAATATCGTGTTTCGCCAGCGCCTGGATCACATCGCGCCGGCCCCGTTTTTCGAGCACCCGCGCCTTCTCGCCCACTACTTTAAACGTGGCGCGAACGCCCAACTGGTCCAATTCTTTCGCCAGCCGCAGCGCGGCGTCATCGGAAGCGGGGGTAATGTAATCCTCCGTGTCGAACCAGAGGAGGTAATAGATAGGTTCCTGCGGCGCCTGGGCGCCGGCCAAGGCGGTGAAGAAGACAAGCAGACTGGCCAAAGATCTCATGAGGCTCAGTGTATCGGAGATTCCGGCGTTCACCGCGAACTTGTGAACTGGAACCAACAGCTTAGCTCAAAGCGTTTGGCGGCGGCTGCTATACTAATTAGTGGTGCCGGAAAGAGTAGCTGCTATTCGCTTGCTTGGACGCGACCGAATAGAATCAACAACTCCCGGGTTCGTTTCGTCACTTGGTGCGAGCGGGGAAGGCCCCTTCCAGCGCGGCGTACACCGCAATCGCCTCGTCACTACGTCCCGCGGCGCGCAGCGCTTCGGCGAGTTCCCAGCTCGTTTTAGCCCATAGCTTGGGGTTCGTTCCACGCGTCCTGACTTCGAGTGCCGCCCGGAAAGCCCGTACCGCGTGCGACGGATGGCCGATGTTCACTTGCGCTACGCCATAGTTGTGCTGGGTCAGGGCCCACTCCTGGGGCCACTCCTCGCAGGTGTACACTTCGAGCGCGGCGCGGTAAGCGTCCAGACCATCGGCGAACTCGCCTTGGTCCTGCAGGCAGTTAGCGAGATTTGTCTGCGCCAATGCCCAGTCACGCGGATCCTGTTCGCGCGTAAAGACGGTGAGCGCCCAGCGATGGCCGGCGACGGCCTCGCTCAGGAGCACTTGACGTTCGCCGTCGCTCACAGCGAGCCCGGCGAGCGAGCGCAACGCGTTGCCCAGATTGGTTTGCGCGGCGGCCCAGGCTTGCGGCCACTGGTCCGGCGTGTAGGTTCTTAGGGCCCGGCCGAAAGCCGCAACCGACTCGAGCAGACGCTCCTGCGCGAGCCCCGGTTCGCCCCCCGCAGCCACGTCCATCAAGGCGATGCCCAGGTTGTTCTGTATCTCGGCCCACTCTCGAGGCTGGTATTCGCGCGTCTGTACTTCAAGCGCGCTCTGGTAGCAGGCTATGGCCTCGCTAATCTGGCCCGCATCGCGCAAGGCGTTGCCGAGATTCGATTGCGTCGCCGACCACGCCCGCGGAGCCGCGTTCCGGGTGCGGACTTCGAGCGCGCCGCGGTAAGCGTCCATCGCGCGCCCGAGTAGGCCCCGATCGCCCGTGCGAGCGGCCAGATCGTGCAGGGTTTGGCCTAGGTTGTGTTGGGCCAAGGCCCAAGGCTCGGGCAGGGTAGATCGTTGATAAACCACCAGCGCCTGCTCGTGCGCCGCGACGCTTTCGCGCAGTTCCGTCACCGAGTTTCGGGCCGACAACCGGCGCCAAGCGCTGGCGAGGTTCAGGTGAATGGCAGCCCATGGCAAAGGCGCCGCCTCACGCGTTCTAATCTCCAGCGCAAGCCGATAGGACGCGATCGCGTCCCGCAGGCAGACGCTGCTCTCCTGGCCCGAAGTCCGCTCGGCCAGGCAGCGCAGGGCGTTCGCCAGGTTGTTGTGCGTCATCGCCCACTGGCGAGGCCATTCGAGCCGGTTGTACACGCCAAAAGTGGAGCGCAGCGCCAGGATGGCTTGGTACAACTGTTCGGTGCCGGCCGCGTCTTCCGTGCGGCTTGCCAAGTCGGCCAAAGCCACGCCCAGATTGTTCTGGATGGCGGCCCAATTTTCTGGCGCCGTTTCCTGGGTATGGACCAGCAAGGCTGCACGATACGCTTTGATGGCATCCCTGAGGTGCCCCAACGAGGCCTCGCCACCCGTGCGCTCCGACAGATCCTGCAAGGCGTTCGCCAAGTCGTTGTCCAGTTGTCCTCGCGCCTCGGCGGCAGGCAAGCGGCCCAAAAGCGCTTCGTATTCGCCAATCGATTCGTTCAGCGCCGCCAAGCCCGCCGGGGCAATGCTAACCGACGAATGCAACGCCCAACGGGGCATCACCCAGGCTGCCACCGGCAGCAATAGCGCCAAGGGCACGGCCGAGCCCACCAGCACCAGCAGCATCTGGCTATTCGATAGCTCTTCGCCCCCACCCGCCACCAACCAGGCGCAGGCCACCAGAGGCAGCAATGCCGCCGCCAGGATCACAATCGGCAGATGGACCGGATCCAGTGGCTCGGAATTGGGAAAACGTAGCTTCATCAGAGAATTCCACTCCTTGTCCGATAACCACTGGGTGTGAGGAGAAGTGGCGGTGAGCATGACAGACCTCCATCGGCTCCGGCCGGTGGCGGATCAGTCGCCGGTGGCGCATGGCCGGTTCTGCTGGATTGGACGGCAGAGCCCCACCTCGAAAGGTACAGGTGTTGTCTGTTTTTCCCACGATTTAACGAGTGTGAGAGTTTTGGGGGTAGAGTGGCGGTCATTTGGCTGTAGTGGGTATCGTTTGATTAGGTCCGTCACATTAGCTCCACCAAGGTAGGATTTCTGAACCTCGATGCGGGGGCGAACGGAAAGAAGAGATGTACTAGTACCCTCATTGGTTTCATTTTCGCGGCAGATTGCCGGCAGATTAAGCTAGGCGAAGTAAAATTCCACGCAAAAATCCTCTGCAGCGCCGATAAGATCGTCATGCAAGTTGTAACTTCCGAAGCACAGATTCTCGACAAGCTAACGGAACTGCCTCCATTCTCCCCGGTGTTGGTAAAGCTGTTGGGTACGTTTGGCCAAACCAATATCTCCTGCGGGGCCTTGGCCACACTGATTGAACAGGACCCGATCTTGGCCGGAAGCGTATTGCGGCTGGCCAACTCCGCGCTCTATTCGCAGAAGCAGACCGTGTCTTCGATTGCGGCGGCGATCAATTTGATCGGAATGGACCGTTTGCGAAACGTGATGACGGCGCTGTCGGTGAGCCAGATGTGGAAGAAGATCCCGAGCGTCGATGGCTGGTCAACGAGCGACTTTAACGAGCACGGCTTGGCCACGGCGATCCTGGCGGCGGTATTGGCAGACCAGATGCCGAATGACTTTAGCGAGGGCGCTTTTCTGGCCGGCCTGCTGCATGATGTGGGCAAACTGTTGATCGTCGTCGCGGTGCCGAACGACTATCGGGAAGTGCTGCGCCGCTATGAGGACGGCGATAGCGAGCGGACCTGGATCGAGTGGGAACGGGAGGTTCTGGCGACGGACCATGCGATTATTTCGGCGCTCACCCTCGAGCAGTGGAAGATCGCTGAACCGATCCGCCGGGCCGTGGCGGCGCACCACCGACCGGAGCCAAGGAAACTGAGCGCCGTGGTGGCCTTGGCGGATTCCATCGCCAACGCGATGGGTTACTTTGTCGTGCCCTTCACGACCGTGCTGGTGGAAACTGAGCCCGTGGAAATCGTAACCCAACTGTTGCGGCCATATGGGTTGCCGATCAAGGCGCAGGAACTGCTGGACACCTTCCGGAACGAAATGGAAGTGGTGCGCAGCGGCGCCGGTGGTTAGCTGGGCTTTAGAGGGGCTTTAGAGTTGGTCGCGGCTCTCGAGGTTCGCGAGAATCTCTTTCTTGGTGCGCCACACGGTGCGCAGTTTCTTCGCGCTCACCAGCGGTAGCTGGTCCTCGGCGTGTGGCAAGCCAGGCTGTTCCGTAACTGATGAGCCCCTGCGCGCGGATGGGATTCGAGCACTCCACCAGGCAGACAAAGGTAACGCCCATCACCGCGGCGGGCTTGGGCATGCCGGCGAATTGCAGCACGCGGAAATCGCTCCAGGGTGCGTCCAGCGCGTTCGGTCTCCTCCGCCGCTTGGTCCCTTTGCGGGGCGGCTGACGAGGCCACGAAACCTCTGATTGTATCGCGTTACCCTAAAAGTTGGCTTACTCACTGGTGATCTTTGACCTCGACGGCACGCTGATTGACTCCGAGGCGGACTTAGCCTCTTCCGTAAATGCCACTCGGCACTTTATGGGCATGGAGCCACTGGCCCCCTCGGTCGTGGCCTCCTATGTGGGCAACGGCGCCCCGGTGCTGATGCGGCGGGCGCTCGGTCCGGAGGCTTCGGAGCAGAATGTGGCGCGGGCGCTCGACTACTTTATCCGCTACTACCATCAGCATTGTCTCGATGAGACGAAGCTCTATCCGGGGACGCGCGAGATGCTCGACGCACTTCACGCCGCTGACCGCCGCCTGGCGATTTTGACCAACAAGCCCGTTCGCATCAGCCACCGGATTGTCGAAGGTTTGGGCCTGAAGGCACACTTCTTCGAAGTCTACGGCGGCAACAGTTTTGAGCAGAAGAAGCCGCATCCGATCGGCATTGAGCGGTTGCTCGAGACGACGGGATTGCCGCCCGGGCTGACCCTGATGGTGGGCGATAGCGGCGTCGACGTCGAGACGGCGCGCAATGCCGGCGTAGCGGCTTGCGGCGTTACCTTTGGGCTGAGTCCGCACACGGTGCGCGCCGCGGAGCCGGACTACCTCATAGACGCCATGGCGGAGTTGACCCCGATCGTGTTGCGGACGGCGTAGTATGCTGAGGGCGGCGGCAATTCCGAAAGGCAGGTCCTCGTGGCGCTCTCATCCAGTTTGTTCCGGGGCAACCCCGCGCTTGAAGCTTGTGCACTCCAAGATTCGGCGCACATCGCGCGCGGCGCGGCCGGCGAGCATGTGGCCAAAATCCAGTTCGCGCTGTTTATTCTGGATCGCTTGACGATCGACCGGGCAGAACTGGTCTCGCATAAGTACGGCCCGTCCACCGCCGCGGCCGTGCTCGCTTATAAGAAGAAGCGCAAGATCATCAATCACAGTTACCAGAGCGCGGCCGATAACATCGTCGGGAAGCTGACGATTGCCGCTTTGGACAAGGACATGAAGCAGCGGGAGCTGGTTCCAAAACCACCGGGCGATTGCCTTTTGAGCGGTCCCAGCGTGCCTGGCGCCTTCAACTCTTTTGTCGCGACCGCTGCCAAGGCGAAGACCGTGGCCCCGAATCCACCAACCGGAATCGGGGGAGTGGTGAGGGTTTTCTTCTCCATCACCACGAAAGCGGAACTGCAGGACGGATATCCGCTCCTGGCGGAAATCGAAAGGGCGCGCGACTGTCTTTTTGAACACGGGATCACGCTTTCCGTGGAGATCCGGAATGGATTCGCGGATCGGCTCCAGTTTAATGAGCCAATCATTAACAGCCTGGGGAATCCGGTGGACAACGTGGACCAAATCCGCAAAGCGAGTGAAGATGCACGACCCGGATTACCGGGCATACTGCGGGTGATCGTTTGTCAGATGGTCGGGCGAAAGTTCGGCGAGACGTTTCGCAACCGCACGATCGGCGGCAGAATCGTTCCGCCTTTCGTTTTGCTCAATTCGGAGTTCGTCGACCGGTCGAACGCCACCCTAATTCATGAGATGATTCACGCGTCGAAGGATGCACCCGTCCGGCATGATCCTGAACCGTTCAGCGTGTTCTTTGAAACTGGTTCCATCAGTCTGGGAAATGTCGAGCGCACGGTCCTCAAGAAGGAACATGCCGACACGCTGAGAAGGATTTCTTCCAAGCTATAGCGCCAAGCCGGAAGCGCCGGCGCGCGGCAACGGGATACAATCCGGAGGATGCGACTCATCCCTCTTCTTCTGCTCGCCCTTTCGGCTTGTGCCCAGACCACCGTGAAGCCCGTCCCGCCCCCCGGCGTCGAGGTCCCCGCGGCGGACCGCAAGGAGCTCGAAGGCGGCCTCAAGCGTTTGGCCGACGCAATGGCTCCCCTGCGCCAACACCCGGACTTTGCCGATGTGGCCATCTTTCATCAGGCGGTGCGCTATGCGCTCACTTACAACGAATTCTTTAAGGCCGAGGAGATTTTCCGCGCCAAGGAGTTACTGAAGCAAGGACTAACCCGGGCCGAAGAGCTCGCCGCCGGGCGGCCGTCCTGGGTGCATGCCACTGGCCTGGTGGTGCGGGGCTATATTTCGAAGATTGACCATAGTCCGCAGCCCTACGCCATTATCGTGCCGCCGACTTACGAGCGCGAGCCGAATCGTGCCCGGCGCTTGGACTTCTGGGCGCATGGCCGCAATGAGACGTTAAGCGAAGTGAATTTCCTCTGGAACCAGCAACGTCAGCCCGGGGAGTGGATTCCGACGGACGCCTTCCTGGTCCATCTTTACGGCCGCTTTTGCAACGCCAATAAGTTCGCGGGCGAAGTGGATCTCTCGGAGGTGCTGGCCGATATGAAGAAGCGCTACCCGATCGATGATGACCGGATATTGATTCGCGGCTTCTCGATGGGCGGCGCGTCGACTTGGCAATTCGCGACGCATTCGGCCGGGAAGTTTGCGGCCGCCGCACCGGGGGCGGGATTCGCGGAGACGCCGGTATTCTTGAAGATGAAGCCCGACGAGTTAGCCAAGATTCCCGATTGGCAGAAGAAATTGTGGCGGCTTTATAACTCCACCGACTATGCCGCTAACTTGTATAACGTCCCCGTGGTGGCTTACTCCGGCGAAGACGACGGGCAGAAGCAGGCGGCCGATATTATGGCGTCCGCGCTTGAGGCGGAGGGGATGCGAATGACGCACGTAATTGGCCCCAAGACGGGCCATCGTTATCATCCGGATTCGAAGCCCATCATCGCCGCTAAGCTCGACTTACTCGCCGCCAAGGGCCGCGACTCCTACGCACGCAAAGTGAAGTTTGTCACTTACACCCTGCGCTATAACCGCATGAAGTGGATCGTGGTGAATGGCCTTGAACAGCATTGGGAGCGCGGCCGGGTGGAGGCTGAATATGGCCCGACGGGCTTTGATCTGAAAACTTCGGGCGTCACCGCCATGCGGCTCGACTTTGGCCCGGGCGGTTATTCGCTCGATGCGGCGAGCAAGCCCGCGATTCGGATCGATGGGCAGACGCTGACGGGTCCGGCGCCGTTTACCGATCGCTCTTACTCGGCAAGCCTGGTGAAGCAAAACGGCAAATGGGCGCCCGGCACGCCGGACAAGGCGATGAAGCGGCATGGTTTGCAGGGGCCGATTGACGATGCCTTCTGGAACGCCTTTCTGATGGTGAAGCCGACGGGGACGCCGATGGACGCCGGCTTAGTGCCATGGGTGAAAGCGGAAAGCGAACGGGCGATCAGCGAATGGCGCAAGGTCTTCCGCGGCGATGCGCCGGTGAAGGACGATGCCCAGGTCACCGACGCCGACATCGCCTCAAACAACTTAGTATTGTGGGGCGATCCGGGTTCGAATGCAGTGTTGGCGCGGATCGCGTCGCAGTTACCCGTCAAATGGACTGCGGCCGGAGTAACGGTGGGTGCGAAGACCTACGCGCCTGGCCACGTGCCCTTGCTGATTTATCCGAATCCGCTGAACCCGGCCAAGTATGTGGTGCTCAATAGCGGCTTCACCTTCCGCGAGTTCGACGCTTTAAACAACGCCCGCCAAGTGCCGAAATTACCGGATTGGGCC
>JBBQQS010000049.1:0-16969 GCA_038215525.1 Bryobacterales bacterium | reverse complement strand
GTCTACGGGCCGTGTTCCGTTGCCGGCCGACAAAACTCTAGCTATCGGTTGCGCGATATCGTCGTCCGGGACCGCTGGCCCGATCGAACTTTGCTCGCCCCTGGGCAAAGCGGGCCCCCGGTTACTTCCGCCTATCCGCTCGGTACCTTTGGCGAGGACTATGAATACGTCGCTGGCTCCGGCGACCTAGACAGATACAACGGCCGTTTCGCCGTAACTCCTGAGTATCCGCAAGGCACTTACGCTTATTACTTATCCACCGCGCCGGACGGTCGGCTGGCGTTTCCTTATTTACTCGCGCACGAATTCTACGGCGAGTATTCTGAGGTCAAGCCCTTCCTTCCGTCTGCCTCTGAAAAAGACGTGGCGTTTCAGGCACCGTCCGCCGCCACCGGCCGCCCCGTGCCACTGCGCTTTCAGATACGGGATGCCGCGGGCCGGCCGATCCGCCATTTAGAACATGTGCACGAGCAGCCGCTGCACTTACTCATCGTGTCACTTGACCTAGGCGACTTTGCCCATCTTCATCCCGAAGTGAATGCCCAGGGCACTTGGGAAGCGACCCACGTGTTTCCCCGCGCCGGCCGCTATCGCCTTTACGCCGACTTCACGCTGCCCGGACGCCCCCAACAAGTGACGAACTTTGACCTCAACGTGGCCGGCACTTCCACGCCTTCCCGTCCACCGCCGCCATCCACGCTGGTGAAACTCGACGTTACCGCACCGCTCCACGCCGGCGAGGACCTTGAGTTACAGTTCGATCTCGCGCCCACCCTTTCTGGACTGGAGCCCTACCTCGGAGCCTGGGCGCACGTCGTTATCGTCGGCGAGGGCCTTTCGAGCTTTCTTCATGCGCACCCCTTGGAGAAGGCCGGCGCGGTGCAGAGCGAAGCGCATTTTCACACGGCTGAGTCGCTGGGTCCCGCACCCGGCCAAGTCCGGATTGCCGCCGTCTTTCCTCGCGCCGGCCGCTATCGCTTGTGGTTTCAAATGCAATTGGCGGGCAGCGTAAGGGTGATTTCCTTCGACCTGCGGGTAGCCAGAGCGCGAACCGCCCGCACCGTTACCAATACCATCCCACCCGGAGCCCTTCGCCTTAGAATCGGCGCCGATGGTTTCACCCCCGCTCGCCTTTCCTGGCCAGCCAATCAAACGGTAACGCTCGCCATCACCCGGTCCGCTGCCCCCAACTGCGGCCGCAAGGTCGTCTTCCCGGAACTCGGCCTGGAGCGTGAGATTCCGCTCGGCACCACAGTGTTGCTGCCCTTGCCTGCCCGCCCTGCCGGTGAAGTACAGTTCACTTGCGGCATGGGTATGTATCGAGGAAGTTTGCTTTTGGTGAATTCCCAGTAGATTTATTCGAGTTAACTCAGTTGCGTTTGTATTTTCCCGGGCCATCCGGTTTCGCTCCGTACTTGCCGAATCGTAGCGCCTTCACGCGCGATAACTAAGTACTTATAGTACTGCCTGCTTGCTTGGCAATATAAATGCAACCGATGAATCCCCAAAAAGGGTTGACAGGTTGGCTAAGTTGGCCGAAACTAGTTCTCACGGTCACTACCCGCACAAGGTCCACACCTTACCCCCAAACAGGGGTTTAGTTGGACTGAAAGGGCGGGAGCCTATCTTCATCACGATGAGTCAACTCAAATCCAGTCATTGGTATGCCGTCCGTGTCCGGTCTCGTTGCGAAAAGCTGGCCGCTTCCAGCCTTTTGGCGCGCGACTTTGAAGTCTTCCCCGCCTTGATGGCACAGCGTCGAGTGTGGGTAGACCGGGTGCGGACCGTCGAAATGCCCCTCTTCCCCGGCTATATCTTTGCGCGGTTTGCGAGTTCCTGTTTGAGGGAAGTGGAGCGCACCAGCGGAGTGGCCGCCGTGGTTCGCTTCGGCGAAGAGTGCTGCCCCGTCGATGACGCGGAGATCGCGGCCCTACGCCGCGTGGTGGACTCGGGCCTGGCCGTGCAGCGCGCGCCCTTCCTCCGCGTCGGCCGATCCGTGATGGTGAAATACGGCCCGCTGGCTGGTGTGCGCGGTCTTGTTCTCGAAATCAAAAACCGCTACCGCATCGTGGTTTCGGTGGCGCTCTTGCAGCGCGCCGTCGCCATGGACATTGACGAAGCCATGCTGGAGCCGCTCTGGTCGCCGACGTCCGAACTGCCTCCGGTCTGGGCTCCGGTGGGTTAATCATGTCTGCTTCTGAGTTAGTTACGGTAGCCAAAGCCAAAGCCTTGCGGAGCGTCACGCCCCGTCCCGTGGCCCTTTCGCTGCCGGTGGTGATTCCGGCACACACGACCCGGGTGGGTCAGGACGACCCGGCGCGCAATCTTACTTCGTTCCTGCGCGCCCACTGCCTCCCGCTCCTGTTGCTTACTTTGCTAGGAATGGCCTTGGCTTATGTCTACACCCGCAGCCAGCCACCCGTGTTTCGCGCGACGGCCTCGCTCGAAATTCAGGACATCAACGAAAAATTCCTGAATCTGGGCGACGTTTCGCCCCTCACGCAAGATCACCCCGGAGGCGGAAGCGACCTGCCCACTCAGTTGCGACTGTTGCAAAGCCGCACGCTACTCGAACGCGTAGTGCGGCAACTGCCACCGGAAAAGATCCCTCCGCCGGCCGGCGTGCTGGCGCTGCTCTCTCGACAATCCACCCTTGCGCCGCCCTTCGATGCGCAAGTGGAATCGGTGGCCCAGAATCTGCAAGTCCGCGACAGCCGGCAGACGAGGATCGTTGACCTTACCTTCGAAAGCCCTGACCCCACCTACGCCGCCGCCTTCGTCAATCAACTCGCGCAACAGTTCATCCACCAAAGCGTGGAATCACGCCTCGAGATTTCGCAAGGCACCAGCCAGTGGCTCGAAAAGCAAATGGTCGATTTGCGCCGCAAACTGACGAACTCCGAGAATCGGTTGCAAGACTATGCCCGCAGTTCCGGCCTCGTCGGGATGACCGAAGAGCATCGCCCGGACGAAGACAAACTGCGGCAGATACAAGAGACGCTCTCGAAGGCGCAGGAGAACCGGGCGATTCGTCAGGCCCGCCTGGAAACGGTGATCTCCGCGCCACTCGATTCGCTCGAAGTGCCGCTGGGCAGCCCCCTGCGCGATCACCAAACGAAGTTAGCCGAATTGCGCCGTCAACGCGCTGACCTCACCACGGTCTACACCGCAAACTTCGACGGCGTAAGGCGGCTCGACGCCCAAATCGCGTCGCTCGAGGGTGCGTGGCGTGCGGAAACCGCGGCCTTGGTGCAAGGCATCCGCAATGATTACCACGACGCTGTCGTCCGCGAACGGCTCTTGCGCGAGAGCTATCAGGGCCAAGTGGGCGAAGTCTCCAAACAGGGCGAAATCGCTATTCAATACGGCATCTTGAAGCGCGAAGTGGACGCCAATCGCCAGCTTTACAACACGCTGATGCAGCGCGCCGCCGAGGCCAAAGTCGCTTCCGCTCTCCGCGCCAGCACTGGCCGTCTAGTGGACGCGGCCAAGGTGCCCCAGCGCCGCGCGCGGCCCAGCCTGCTCATGAATCTGGTTTGGGGCGCGGCCCTCGGATTCCTGGTGGGTCTGGTGTTGGTGACGGTGCGCGATCGTGCCGACCAGCGCATTCGCCAACCCGGTGAACTTGCCTTCCACGTGCCGGTGCCTCAACTCGGCGCCATTCCTCGATTTCGCGCCTTGATTGCTGACCTGACGCCCGATTCCCGGCTGGGTACCGAGGCCGGCATCGTGCGCTTTGCCGCTCCCATTGAGGCCAAAGGCGACTTGGGCCAGATTGCCCTCACCACCTGGCGCCATCGCGCTTCCGCCGAAGCCGAGGCTTACCGCTCCGTGCTGACGTCCATTCTGTTTTCGAAAACCGTCGGACGCTCCCCGCAAGTAATCGTCATTACCAGCGCACAGCCCGGCGAAGGAAAAACGACCCTCATCACCAATCTCGCTGCCGCCCTCACTCACATGAAGCGTACCGTCCTGGTGGTGGATGCGGCGCGCGAACGCGGCTTCCATCAACTCTTTGGACTTACCGATAACTACGGTCTCAGCGACCTGATGGACTTACCCGAAATCAACGCTAGTTTACTCGCCTACGTCACCCACGCTACTCCCATCCCCGGCGTGTCGTTAGTCGCCGGCGGGCCCCGCGAAGCCAGCGCTCTCGATCTCCTTTACGCCATGTCTCCTTTATTAAACGAGCTTCGTCACGCCTACGACGCCGTGCTCATCGATGCGCCTTCCTTGAGCGAATTGCCGGATGCCCGGGTCTTCGCCCGCTTGGCCGACGGCGTGGTGTTGGTGGTGCGTGCCGGCGAGACCACGCGCGATACGGCGCAAGCCGCGGCTGCCCGCTTGCAGGAAGACGGCAGTGTCCTGCTGGGCACGGTACTGAATCAATCTGTTTAATCCCTTGACTTCCACCAATCCACTTACGCCGCTCCTGGCTCAAACCCAATCGGGCCGCGCTATCCTGCGCTCCTTCGCCGCACAAAGAGAGTTAGTCGGCGTGGCTGGCTGGTCCTTCCTGGCCGCGGTCATCGCTCGCGGCGCCAATCTCGCCGCCCTCGTCATCTGCGCCCGGGTGTTGGCCCAGGAGGCGTTCGGCCAAGTGGCCGTCATTCAAAGCACCGTGGGCATGTTTGCGCCCATCGCCGGCCTCGGCCTCGGCATGACCACCACCAAGTTTCTCGCCGAGTATCGCGACGCAGACCCTGCCCGCGCCGGCCGCATCCTCGCGCTTTCCCTTTGCGCCGCCGCGGTCGCCGGTCTGCTGCTCACCGGAGCGCTGGTGTTACTCGCTCCGGCATTGGCGGCCAAGGGCCTGGCCTCGCCCGGCCTCGCCCAGCAGTTAGTACAGGCCTCGGGCTTGCTCGCTTTCGGTGTTTTTGAAGCTGTACAAACCGGCGCACTTACTGGCCTCGAAGCTTTTCCTCGCATCGCTCGCCTCAGCGTCTGGAACGGCCTTTTGTCGATTCCCTGTGTGGCTTGGCTCGCCCATACTTACGGCGCGTCGGGCGCCATCGCCGGACTTACTCTTTCCGTTGTTCTTGCCTGCATCCTCAATGCCCTGGCTCTCCACGGCGAATGCCGTAAGTGGGGAATACATCTTTCTCTTTCTAACTTACGCGCCGAACGGCGTATGTTAATCAGCTTTAGTTTGCCTTCGTATCTATCTGGAGTTATCGTCGCGCCCGTTACTTGGCTCAGCAGCGCCTGGTTAGTGCAACAGCCCGGCGGATTTACCGAAATGGCCATCTTCAGCGCCGCTGATCGCTTTCGCTATCTCCTGATTTTTCTTCCCTTGGCCGTTTCCCGCATCGCCGTACCCGCCCTGTCCCGCTTTCGCGCCGCCGGTAACCATGCCGGGTATCGCGACGCCTTCCGCTGGAACGTCGGCTTCGGCTTACTCGCCACCCTGCCCCCCGCGGCGCTTTGTGTCTTCCTCTCGCCGCCGCTGATGGCCCTCTTCGGCGATGCCTTTCGCCGCGGCTGGCCCGTCCTGGCCATCCTGGCTCTCTCCGCCATACCGACGGTGATGAATACCCAACTTGGCGCCGCCTTACTCAGCAACGGCCGCGCCTGGGCTCGCGCCAGTGCCGATGTCGTCCTGGCGATGGTCTTCGTCGCCTCCGCCTGGTTCCTCGTCCCCCGCTGGCATGCCTCCGGATTGGCCGCGTCCTTCGCCATTTCCTACACCGTCGCCTCGCTCTTACTCTACTTACTTCTGCGGCGGGCGCATGTCTAATTCTTCCACTTTTTGGCATCCAGGCTGGTCGGTGCTAGTGCCTTTCCTGGCTTTGACTGCCCTATTCTACTGCCCCGAAGAGCGACGCTTACCCGTAACTTTATTATCGGCTTCCGTCTACGCGCTCCTGCAATGGCTCTTACCGCTGTGCCGCTGGCGCCGCGACAATTACTTTTGCCCGATCAATGTCGCCTTGGGTCTACTGCTTCTGAAGCTCTGTCTGATTCCCGTCCTTGTGATGACCACCGGGCCCCTTAGCCGGGTCCTCAGTTTTCTCCCCACTTACTCTTCCATGCAGGGCTCCATTCTCATCGACACTGTCGCTTACGTTGCCTTCTGTATCGGGCTAACGCTCGCGCCCCGCCAGCTTCTCTGGTCAAACTCGCCCGTACTCCGCACTGCGCTCTCCCTTTGTCCGCATCACTGGTACATCCTCCTATTTCTCGCCATCGGTCTGTTAGGCTTTGGGTCAATGTTCCGTCATCCCGCTGAGCTATTCCTCTATTTTCAGGATCCAGCGAGCATGACGGAAATGAAGGAAAATATGGAAGGCACCTGGACTGGTCTTCTTACCACCATCCTCCGCCCCTTCCTCGCCTTTGGACTGGTGGCTTGGTGGGCCAATTCCAAAGATTCTGGTTCTCCCGCGTGGCGATCATCCCTCGTCGGGTTGGTGGCCGTCGTTGGTATTACTATCGCTAACCTTACCTTTAGCTTCAACCGCGCTGCCTTTGTGTTTCCGCTGCTCTGCTTAGCCGCCGTATACAACGCCCGTGTCCGGCGAATCCCCTTTGGCGTCACGATCCTCGCCGTCGCCCTATTTATGCCGCTCCTCATCGCAATTGGTTCTTATCGTTCCACTCCTGAAACAGGTGGTGCAAGCGCCGAAACCACCCTTGCCGAAGCCGCAAATGATGTCTCCGAAAACCTGCAAGCCTATGCCGGCGGGCCGCAATATACAGCGATCTTTTACGACCGAATTGGTTGGGGTGAGCGCCCATACGGTGGGTCCACCTTAATTGCCTCCGTCATGTCGCCGATTCCCGTCTTGGGTAAAAGCTTCCGCGAAACCAGCGGCCCCGCGCTTTTCAATCTGGCGATTTACGGAACGCTTGGCATTGAGGACCAAATTATTCCTTTCTCCGCGGAGCTCTTCGCAAATTTTCATCTACCCGGTGTGATCTTCGGCTTCTTCTTACTCGCCATGTTTCTCAGCCAAGCCGAGCGCTGGTTTGTCGCATCCCAATCGATGTTTTTCTCCTTCTTCGTCCAATACATTTCTCTGTGGGTTGCCATGCTCGCCGTCTGGAGTGCGGCAATTGTTTCGCAGATCGCGATCTATTTCTTCGTCCCCATCTACTTCTACCTTGGATCTCTCTATACTCTCGCTTGGCTCAAAGGCTTCCAGCGGCGTTCGCTCGCCCCTGCCTTAGTAGGAACTGCCCAATGAAGATCGCGCTGGTCGGGGGTATCTACGGAAAAGGCGGCTCTCGCTCCGGCTATATCAAAGTGACTCCGGAAACTACCCTGGAAAATGGCTTTCGCAACGCCGGTCATCAAGTCACCGCGCTCAGTCACTACGATGACGTCGATTTCTCGGCCTTCGATGTCGTGCATGTTCATCACCTCAGCTACGGGGCGGTTCGTTTGGCTAGCGATGCTTCGCGTACCCCTTTCGTCTTTACTAATCACGACGCCAGCCACCTGTGTGGCGCACCCCTCAGCCTGCCCCGAAGGCTAGCCATCCGCTATGTTCTCTCCCGCGCCGATGGCATCGTCAGTCTCTCTCGCGCCGAGGCCGATTTCCAAACGCGTACCTATCTCTTGCCGTCCACGCAGCCCGTCGTTATTCCCAACGGGATTGATCCGCTTCAGTTTCCCCTTCTCCGTCGCAACGGAAATGGCCAAAGTCAGCCATGGCGCTTACTCTTTGTCGGGCAGCTCATCCCCCTCAAGAATTGCGACATCATACTCCGGGCGATGGCTCGGCTTTCTCACACTGTCGAACTGACGCTGGCCTATCAAAACGACGCCCTGGAAGCCACCTTGCGTGCCTTAGCCACCTCGCTCAATATCGCCGACCAGGTGCGCTTTCTGGGCAGACAGACTCCTTCGGAACTCGCCAGATTGTACCAGGTTAGTGACTTACTGATACTTCCCAGTGAAACCGAGGCGTTGCCGTCAGTAATTACCGAAGCCATGCTCTCTGGCCTGCCCTTTGTCGCTAGCGCCGTCGGCGGCGTCCCGGAGCAAGCCGGAGGTTTCGGCTACTTACTCGCCCAACGCACGGAAGAGCATCTTGCCGAAGCGATCGGCTCTGTTCTGGATCGATATGCCAAATTTCGCGGCGCCTCAGAATCCATGAGTCGATACGCTCAGACCACCTTCTCCTTATCCTCAATGTTAAATTCCCACTTAGAGCTGTATCGCACCCTGCCGTCGATTGCCCGTCGCCGGTCCGGTAATCGACTGGTCCGCGCGGCAGTTCGCCGCTGGGGCTGTTCCGGCCCGCCCAATCAAAAGTCTTCGCCGGTTATCGCCGCGCGAGTATCTGCGAAAAGATCATGACCATCGTCCACATTGGCCCGCCCCATTTACCGATCCTTTACGCCCTTGGCGGCGCCACGGAACGCCGGATCCGGGAGGTTGCGGCACGTCAAGCTGCGGGTGGCTCAAAAGTCATTGTCTATTCGGCTGACAAGGGTACGAAGTCCGAAGACTATCACGGAGCGGAGATCCGCTCTCTCGAATGCCGCCGCAAAGGACTCTTGCGCGCGGCCGAGTTCCTCATCAAGAGTCTGCGCGACGTCCGATCTTTGCAACCCGACATCATTCATTTTCACGCGCTGCCCGAAGGCGCCGCCTTCGCTAAAATCTTCGCTCGCGGACTCTCGGCGAAGACGATTCTCTCGTTCGATTACTTCATTTTTCGCCGTGGTAAACAAAACCCCTTCTTCCCTTGGTATCAAAAGGCGCTCAGCGCATTTTCATCCCTCCTCCCGGTTTCTGATTACTGCCGCCGGGAATCCGCCACCTATTGGTCCATCCCTCCCGAGCGCATGCGCGTTCTTTATAACGGTGTCAGTCTGCAGCAATTCAACCCCGACCCAATTGCAGCCGCTCAGCGTCGCGCCGCCGTCGGGTTGACCGACGAATTCGTCTTACTCTACGTCGGGAGGGTTTGCGAACAAAAAGGTACTGACCTCTTAGTCGAAGCCTACGCGAAATTACGTTCCGAAGGCCGTCGCATTCGGCTCGTAGTAGCCGGCCCCATCGGCCAGTTCGGCCACGAAGGTTCCGATGCCATAACGTTAAAGTTACAGGAGCACGACGGCATTTATTTGGGGCCGGTAGATGAGACGATTCTCCCCTCCGTTTACAACATGGCCGACGTGTTCGTCCTCCCCACTCGTAACAACGAAATGTTCGGCATGGCGGCTATTGAAGCTCAGGCTTGCGGCCGACCGGTGGTTTGCAGCAATGATGGCGGACTACCCGAAGTGGTCGACCGGTCCAGTGGCTTGTTGTTTCGCACCGGCGATGTCGACGACTTGGCACACCAACTACGCCTTCTAATGGACGATCCAGCTCTCCGGAAACGCTTTTCGCTCGCCGCAGTTATCAATGCCCGCCGCTTTGCGTGGGAAACGATTACCTCCGATTTGGAACAGGTTTATTGCCAGGCTTCATGACCCAACCTCTGGTAAGCGTCATTCTGCCCTTTCTCAACGGAGGCCCTGCCTTTGCTCCCGCATTGCGTTCCGTGCTCGCGCAGAGTTACTCCCATTGGGAGTTACTTCTTTGTGACGACGGCTCAACCGATGGCAGCCTGCAAGTGGCGAAAGAACTTCGCGACCCGCGCATCTCTGTTTGGTCTGACGGAAAAACGAAAGGCTTAGCCGCTCGTCTCAACGAATGCCTCGATCGTGCTCGCGGCGCTCTGATTGCTCGCATGGATGCCGACGACTTCAGCTATTTACACCGCTTTCGCGATCAAGTTGCCTACCTTGAATCTCATCCCGAGATCGACTTAGTCGGTTGCCGTATGCTGATTTTCGGCGAAGATGGGATGCCACTGGGAAAAAGATCTTTGCCCCTCGACCACGCCGGGATCGTCAGTGACCCCGCCTCCGGCTTTGGTCTCGCCCACCCTACCTGGATGGCCCGCGCCGCCTGGTACCGGCAGCATCGCTACGACCCGCAGGCGATCCGGTTTGAAGACGCCGAGTTACTTTGCCGGACTTTCCCTTCCAGCCGTTTCGCTAACTTGCCGCAGGTTCTTTACGGGTACCGGGAACTTCGTGGCGGATTTCGCAAGCGTTTCAAGACCCGCCTCGGTAGGGTTAACTACCTGCGCGTTCGCCACGCGGAAACTCAGCCCGTGCTATTCGCCAGGGCGGCCTTGGCCGAATCGATAAAAGTGGTCGCGGATGCCGCACTCGCGCTCACCGGTACCCGATATGTGATGTTGCGCCGCCGCGAAGAGCCGCTCTCCCCTGGGGAAATAGCATCCTGGAATGAACTATATCGGCTGCTTAGTGAGCCTGCATCCGTGCCTTCGCTCGCCCTTCCGCGCCAGGAAAGTGGTCCGGTATGACTAACTCCCCCGCACTGCGTATTGTCGTCATGACTACCGTTCCCCAAACGTTAGCGGCGTTTTTCCCCCGCCAACTTCGTTCCCTGGCGGCTAGTGGATTTGACGTGCATGCTGTCTCTTCTCCTGGGCCTGATCTTGACGATTTGGGCGCCATACCAGGAGTAACTACGCATGCCCTCACCATGGAGCGCCAACCGCATCCTGTGCGGGACGCCATTTCCCTCGGGCAGCTGTTTCTCTTATTTCGGCGGCTTCGCCCGCAGATCGTTCATTCGCACACCCCCAAAGCTGGCCTTCTCGGCATGGCTGCTGCCAAGCTCGCCGGTGTTCCTATTCGGTTGTACACCATCCACGGCCTTCCGCTCGAAACCAGAACCGGATCTTGGCGTCGGTTTCTGGAATTTGCAGAAAGAGCCAGCTCTTCTCTTTCCACTCGAACCTATGCGGTCAGCCATTCCCTGCGCAAAGTTGCGGTGAAGCTAGGTCTCTGCCCGGAAAAGAAACTGGTCACTCTCGGAGCTGGCTCTTGCGCGGGTGTGGACCTCGAGCGCTTTAGCGGAGAAGCTGATTGGTCCGTCCAGCGCGCGTTGGTCCGCCATGGCTTGGGTCTTCCGGAAGATGCCGTGTTACTTTCGTTTCTCGGCCGCCTCGCGAAAGATAAGGGTATTGGCGTGTTGGCTGCGGCTTGGCCCGAGATCGCCCGACGATTGCCGCAAGCGCATCTACTGCTGGCGGGCGATTTGGATGTTACCGATCCGATCCCCACAGAGACCATCGCCGAGTTGCGATCTCATCCCCGCGTCCATTTACTCGGCAGCGTAAGTTACCTGGATGTTCCTGCCACTTACGCGGCGACTGATATCTTTGTGCTGCCCACCTTTCGCGAAGGATTATCGCAGGTAGCGCTCGAAGCAAGTGCCATGGGTTTGGCCATAGTTTCCACCTGCGTCACCGGATTGGATGCGATCGTTGGCGGCGAGACCGGAATTCTTGTTCCCGCCCATAACCCTGCTGCGCTCGCCGTCGGCGTCATCCACTTAGCCGGCGATGCCGAACTAAGGCGTCAATTGGGTGAAGCCGCTCGGGAACGCGTGCGGACTAGGTTCTCTGCGGCTAGTGTGGACCAGTTATGGATGGACGAGTATCTTCAGTTAGTTAACGAAGACCTCCCAACTGTCGATCCCGCCTGTACGCCCCTAAGGAAAGTGGTCTGATGCGTCTCCCTCTCCCGTTGTCCATCAGAATCAGCCTAGGGCTCTTGACCCTCGGTATCCTGTGCGCTTTTCAATTATCGCGTTCCGCCACCGCCCAATCGCCAAATCCGGGTGGGGTGCAGTTCTTCCAGGAGTTTTTCGGACGCCGAGGTTATTCCGATCCTCAAGTCGAGAAGAATTTCACTCTCGGCATGATGAACGGGCTCACTTTTACTCCCCCCGTAGAGGACGGTGTCGGCCGGGTGGTCGGCGCCTATGGCGCAAGCCTGATGTTGCTTTTTCCCGGAGCCCCCATCTCTACCGGAAATACTGTATCCTCGATCGAACAGCAGCGCTCTGCCTTCGATCAACTTGCCGGCAACAGTGGCTCGCAGTCTTTCTGGAACCTGATGCCCGAGTGGGATCAATCCGGTGGCGACTGGGTACCGCGTGGCCGGCCACGTTACATTGGCTTAACCCGCCAGAATGCTGATGCGCGATTTCTGCAGTACTACGAAAACACGTTCCCGAGCTTGAGTCAATATCTTCGTCAGCCTCCTGGTTCTCGGAAATACTTACATGCCGCGGTGACTGACTACTCCCCAAATGTGTTTCGGGCGTTTGAGATGGGCGTCGAACTCCAGTTTCTCCAGCGCGGAATCGACGAATTGGGTGACCTTTCAACAGGCCTCGCGTTCGTGCGTGGCGCCGCAAAGCAATACGGCCGGCCCTGGGGGATTGACTTCGCCAATTGGCGGACTTCCAGCAATAGCGCCACGATCTACGACGACACCGGAAGATTACTCGGCGGCTGGTCGGACACTTACTTTCGACGAAACTTCTTTGCGGCTTTTGCCGCTGGAGCCCGAAACATCCACAGTCAGGCCGCTACTTATAGCGACTCCAGCGGAAAATTGAATCCCTTTGGAGAAGTTACCCGAGCCTTTGCAGAGTTTGCTCTGCGTCGGCATCCTGAAGTCGCCCAACCCTTCGTACCAGCGGCGATTCTCATCGATCAGCAGGCCGGCTTTGATACCAAGCACGGAGCCTTCAACCAGAGCAACACAGTATGGTATCGAGATATTCCTTATTCCGACGGCGATTACATGCTTGAGAACTTCTTTCGACTGGCGGTTCCGAACCATTGGTTACAAGGGTTGGCCCCCAACGCACCTTTCGCCGATGCAAAAGGTGTCCCTGACGAAACGAAGTTCCGCGCTTTTCTTTCCAGCGGCGGGGACCCTCGAGCTTATGAGCCGATGCCCTTTACTCGCTGGGGAGATAACTTCGACGTTGTGACGAATGCGATCTCCGGCGACGCGTTGCGTAGCTATAAGTTGATCTTGTTGATGGGGGATGTGCGACTGAATCCTCAGCTTCGCGCTCAATTGCGCTCCTGGGTCGTTGAGGGTGGCGTTCTTGTCATGAACGTGGCGCAATCATCTGTCGCTGACGAAGATATGTTGGGTGCCACCATTCAAAGTAACTCGTTCCGTTCGTCGTCCTTCTCCCGGTGGTTGCCGGCAACTTCACCCACGCCTGAGCCAAGGTACGATTATCGCCAGGTTGTTCCCACTCTGGCCGAGGTGTTAGCGGTGAACGAAACTATGGATCCGCTCATCACGCGACGTCGATTAGGATCCGGAGAGGTGTATTTAACGACACCCATTTATATGCAACCCAAGTCCAAGCAACCGATGCTCGATATAGACGTGCAGTTATTGGACGCTCTATTCAATCGCTTCTCGATCGCGAGAGTAACTGGTCCACCGATTGAATTCGTCGTCGGCCAAGCTCCCGGTAAGACTTTCGTGACGTTGATCAATAACTCGGCCGGCGCGTGGGTTGGGGCGGTCAACCTTCACCGGCCGAGCCGTTCTTTTCGGGTGATGGAGTACATTTCGGACCGGCCGCTGAGTTTTCAAACTCTGCGACGTGAGGTGAGCATACCGGCCCGCGTCCCGGGTTTTGGGGTACAGGTCTTGGCCGTGGAGTCGATGGGTACATCGGCTCAGCCAGGAAAAAGCGAAGGAACGGAGCGCTAAATCGGGTGCCCCTCTATACCCGCCGGAAGAGTGTTGTCGTGTTCGGGGCCTCGGGCCACGCAAAGGTGGTGCTCGATATCTTACACCGGTCAGGTTCGTTTGAAATCATCGGTCTACTCGATAACTATAAGCCGATTGGTACTCTTTGCACCGGGCACTTGGTAGTAGGAGGTCTTGGAGATCTGCCTGAGTTACGTAAGCGTCATGATTCGCTTGGTGCTGTCGTGGCAATTGGCGATAACTGGATTCGAGCCCGGATTGTTCGGGAGATACAAGACCGCTGCCAAGAAATCGACTTCGTTCGCGCGGTCCACCCATCCGCGGAGATAGCTGCCGACGTCGAAGTTGGGGCAGGCACTGTCGTTATGGCGGGAGCCATTGTCAATCCAGGGGCGAAGATTGGCGAATTCTGTATCTTGAATACGCGCGCTTCTCTGGACCACGACTCAGTGATGGACTGCTACTCGAGTTTGGGCCCTGCGGCCACTACCGGCGGGGGGGTCAAGTTAGGCGCCTATTCGAATATTGGGATCGGAGCCAGCGTTGTCCAGGAAGTATCGATTGGCCAGCACTCGATCATCGGCGCCGGTGCCGTAGTCCTGCGAGCGATTCCGGATCAAGTTGTGGCCTACGGAATTCCAGCGCGAATTATTCGACAACGGGCGATCGGTGAGCGTTACCTCAGTGAAAAGAGTTTAGCCGCGGGAGCGCATAAGTCATGAATATCCCACCTCTTCCGAATCGTCTCTATCGAGTCTGCAAGCGGCCGCTTGATGTTATTATCGCGGCCGCGATGCTAATTTGTTTTGCGCCATTGATGGCTTTAACTGCAATCAGTGTCCGTTGGTTTCTCGGGAGCCCCGTTTTGTTTCGTCATCCGCGTCCGGGGCTTGGCGAGAGAGTCTTTTGTTGTCTGAAATTCAGGTCCATGACGGATGGTCGGGATGCGAAGGGCGATCTGTTACCGGATCATCAGCGACTCACTGCCTTTGGGAGTTTTCTCCGGTCCACTAGTCTCGATGAATTGCCGCAGCTATGGACGGTGCTTATTGGCGATATGAGCCTGGTCGGACCGCGACCGCTAGAGGTTCGCTATGTTCCGCGCTATTCTGCTGAGCAAAATCGCCGGCATTGGGTAAAGCCGGGGATCACCGGCTGGGCGCAAGTGAATGGTCGTAATTCGATCGATTGGGACCATCGGCTCGGTTTGGATGTTTGGTACGTCGACCACTGCGGGTTCTGGCTTGATCTTAAGATCCTCTTGCTTACGGTTGGGAAAGTCCTTTCGGCGGCTGGCGTTGCGCGCCCCGGCCAGGTGTCATGCGACGAGTTTTGGGGCACGATGCGGGCACCCGTGCCTCCGGAAATCGTGATTAATCCTCGGCCCTACATCTCTTCTGGCTCCCATTCAGTTTAAGTTCAAAAGTCGAGAAAGAAATTCTATGTCTTATTCTGGAAATCAATCAGTTCCCTTGTCTTCCCCGGACGTTTCTGCCGAGGACCGTCAGCGGGTACTCGATGTTCTTCAAAGTCCCACCCTGAGTTTAGGTCCAAGGCTGCCCGAATTTGAGGGCGCGCTCGCATTGGCTGCGGGAACCCGGTTTGCCGTTGCCGTGAATTCGGGAACCAGCGCGTTACATTTGTGCGTGAAGGCAGCCGGTGTTGGCCCGGGTGACGAAGTGATCACTTCTCCTTTCAGTTTCGTTGCTTCGGCAAATTGTTTGCTTTTTGAGGGAGCCAAACCGCGTTTCGTGGATATTGATATCGACAGTTACAACATCGATCCCACTTTGATTTGTGACCAGATCAATGTGAACACCCGAGGCATTCTGCCGGTGCACGTGTTCGGCCGTCCCTGCGATATGAAAGCGATTAATGGCCTTGCTTTACGTCATGAACTTGTCGTAGTTGAAGATGCCTGCGAAGCGATCGGCGCCACCATTGATGGCCAACTGGCCGGCAGCTTCGGGCAGAGTGCGTGTTTCGCTTTCTACCCCAATAAGCAGATCACCACGGGCGAAGGAGGTGCGCTGGTAACCGATGACGAACAGGTGGCTCGGTTGGCGCGGAGCTGGCGGAATCAGGGTCGCGGCGAGGGCGGTGCCTGGTTACAACATGAGCGTCTTGGCTACAACTATCGCTTGGCAGATATCAATTGCGCTCTCGGCATTGGGCAATTGTCGCGGCTTGCTGCCATACTCAACCTGCGCAGGCGTGTAGCGGGGCTGTATGCGGAGCGGTTGATGAGGGTGCCTGAAGTGATTCTTCCGGCTATGCCGGCTGCGGGTACTGAGATTAGCTGGTTCGTATATGTTGTACGGCTGCAGGACGACTTTACTCGTGACGATCGTGATCGTATTCTCGGACAACTACGGGCGGAAGGTATCGGATGTAATAATTACTTCGCACCGATTCATTTGCAGCAGTTCTATCGGGCCCAGTTTGGTTATCAGCGCGGCGACTTCCCGGTCACAGAGCACGTAGCCGATCGCACCATCGCGCTACCTTTCTTCAATCACCTTTCAGAGGAACAAATCGATCGGGTCGTTTCCGGGCTGGTCCGCGCGATCGGCCATGTAGGCCCTGCTGGAGTTGTTGTGCCCGAGTTGGCGGCCGCGGCTGGACGTTAGTGAAAACACTTCTCCGGAGGGAGCCATGGAAAAAATGCAGAAAGTAATCCGCGAGTTGTTGTTGTTGCAGTTGTTGGCGGATGCCACGCTAGTGATCGTGGCGGGCGTTTGTGCGTTTCTGCTACGCCTGGAGTTTGAAGTTCCCGACTTATATTTGCCACACCTGCGAACGGCGCTGGTCGTGTGGGTGGTTGTCAAGCTGAGCATCTTCCGCATTCATCGGTTGCATCGCCGGGCGTGGCAGTTCTTTTCCGTCGACGATGTCGTGCGCCTTGCCAGGGCGAACATATGGGCGACGGTCTTGAGTACCGGGGTGCTCTATTGGTTGTCGCCGGCAGGTTTTCCTAGGTCGATTCCAATATTGGATCTGATTGTCTGTTCTTTGTTCTTTGGCGTGCGGTTTCTGATCGGGCGGTTAATGTTTGAAGCGACGCGACGGGACCCGCAGCGCGCTGGCCGTGGCATCGTCATTTACGGTGCGGGCCGGGCCGGAGTGGCGCTCCTGACGGAGTTGCGTATGAATCCGGCACTGGGCTATCGCGTGCAGGGGTTTATCGACGACAACCCCCGCTTGGCGAATGTTTTTGTGCAAGGGGCGAGGGTACTAGGTCCCGGGGCGAACCTAGCTGCGGTTGTGGCCGATATCGGAGTGACTGAAGTACTGATTGCGGCTCCTTCGGCCACCGCGGAGGAGATGCTGCGCATCCTGCGATATTGTCATGAATCGCGGGTACGGTTTCGGACGGTGGCGGCGATTAGCGAGG